>CALDFY010000082.1 GCA_937942115.1 uncultured Anaerolineae bacterium
GGGAGAGGGGAGGGGCCGGGGGAGGGGTGAGGCACCCCTCTCCCAAACGAAGTTTGGGAGAGGGGAGGGGCCGGGGGAGGGGTGAGGCCAGCGCGCCGAAAAAGTCAGTGCCATGGGGCTTTTAGCCCCTGGCGTAGGTAATTACCAGACCTACCTGATATAAGAGAAATGAGCACCTACCCCACCGACATCCTGGTCTACGAAGCGGGCCGCTTCCGGCAGGAAGAGGGCGCCCTGCCGGTGGAGGAAGAGGTCATCCTCACCGTCAACGGGCAGGACGTCGTCGGCCTGATGTGCACGCCGACCCTGCTGGAAGAACTGGCCCTGGGCTTTCTCTACAACGAGGGGCTCATCGGCGGGATGGAAGACGTAGCCAGCGTGCGCGTCTGTGGGAGCCGCCGCTGCGTGGATGTGTGGCTCCATCGGGACGTGGAAATCCCCGCCCTGCGCACGCTGACCTCCGGCTGCGGCGGCGGGACGACCTTTGAGGACCTGTGGGAGGCCCGCCCGCCGCTGGAAAGCCCCCTCACCGTGGCCCCGATCCAGGTGGTCCGGCTGATGCGCCGCCTTCAGGAGGCGGCCGTCCTCTATCGCCGGACGCGCGGCGTGCACACCTCCGCCCTGGCCGAAGGGGAGGACCTGCTGTGCGTGGCGGAGGACGTGGGCCGCCACAACACGGTGGACAAATTGGCCGGCCTCTGCCTGCGGCAGGGCCGTCCCATGCGGGACCGCATCCTCCTCACCACCGGACGGGTCAGTTCGGAGATGCTGGTGAAGGCCGCCCGGATGGGCACGCCGGTGGTGATTTCCCTCTCGTCCCCCACCTCCCTTTCAGCCGAACTGGCCCGCCTCTGGAACATCACCCTCATCGGCTATGCGCGGGGAGAACGGTTTCGCGTCTATGCCGGCGCCGGCCGGCTGGAAGGATGAATGACAGGAGTTACCCGGGCACCTCACGATTTCCGGAGCCCCGCCCGAACCCGCACGCCGAAGCGGGCCAGAACCTCCTTCACCTCGTTCAGTTTCTCCGTCGGGATGATGGCCAGCGCCCGGTCTCCCGCCGGGAAAGGGGTCAGATACGCCCGCAACTGGGGATGTTGCCGCAATTCCTCCAGGGCTGTCAGGTCCTGGAACTCTATCAGCGTCAGGGTCTCTGCGGCGGCATGCCCGTAGTAGCCTCCCCACGCCTTGATCCGTTCGGCCAGGCTATCGGGGAACGGGCCCCGGTGGAGGCGGCGCAATTCGTCCAGTATCCGGAGTACCCGGCCCCTCTCTCCGCCGGCCCGCCGGACCGATTCGGGCGTCAGCCGCCACTCTCCGCCGGCCGTCTCTTCGGCCAGGCGGGAGAGGCGCTCGCGCAGGAACAGGCTGGGAACGGCGTGGACGGGGCGAATCGTCCCGTCCGGCCCGATGATGACGCTGTGGTCGGCCGATTCCGGTCGCGCGTCGGAAACGGCCGGGAAAAGCCCCCGGCCGACCAGTTCGGATACGAGGGAGGGCACATGGCCGCTCCGGATCAACGCCACTTCCGGGGAGACCGGCCGGGCCAGATGCCGGCCGAGGTCCGGATCGTCCATCAGGGACGCCAGCAGGCCGGCATCGGCCGCCTGGAGGAGGCTGACCCCGGTGCGAAAGACGATGCGCTCGTGGGAGGCCCCCCATTCTTCCAGCGAACGGCGCACATTCTGTGGCAGTTCGGTGGCGCTGTTTTGACTCAGAATCCGGAGCACGTCGGCCACCTCTATGCCCAGTTGCTGCGCCCGGTAGACCGATTCCCGGGAAAGCCGGTATTCAAACGCGCCCCGGTCCGCTTGCTGACGCTCGGCGAACAGGTCCAGTTGGGCCAGCAGTGCCAGGCTCACCGGCCCGATAGCCACCACCTGGAAGTTGGGCTGGACAATGAGTCTGCCGGTATCCTCCCCCTCCCCGGTTGGCTCCCCGGACGACAGGCCCAGCAGGGCCTGGCCCAGCCGGGTCAGGCGGAACCCTCGCAGCGTGTTCCCGTCGTAGCCCAGGTCCACCATTCCTATCTGGTGCAGGAAACCGGTCAGGCATTGTTCTACAAAGCGAGCCTCCAGTTTCTCCATAATGTCCAGCAATTCTTTGCAATCGCCGTAGAAACTGCCGGAGGGACTGTAGTACCAGCCGTACCCGCGGTTCTCAATCCGGCTACGTTCGGGGAACAGGAAATCCGGGTTGCGCGCCCGGATTTCCTCCAGGAGCGTTTCCGGATCCACCCACCCGCCGGGGGAAAAGGTTTTCAACGCCGCCAGCAGTGACTGGCGGGCTTGGACGTAGCGCGGCTGGTAGCGGTCGGCCTCACTGCCCAACCCCTCCGACCCGCTCAATCGGGACCAGGCCTCCAGGCAGGCGCGCGCCTGCTCGGTGAGCGGCCGGCTCCAGAACTCGGGCACCTCCCGGGGGTCTTTCCCGACCGGGCGCAGGTAGCCCTTTTCGGCCTGGACCAGTCCCAATTTTTCCAGCAACCGGCGCAGCAGGTAGAGCCGCCCCGTCTCATCCTCCCGCCGGGCGTTTTGCAGGAGAGGGTCAGGCACCAGCAGGACCTGATTGATGGCCTTGAGTCCGTTCTTGCTCACGTGGCCGCTCTGGACCAGCATCACATCGTGGCGGCGCAGAAAGTCCCAGTAGAGGTAGAGGTCGCGCAACAAGAGGGTCTGTGTGCCCGTCTCTACCCGGGACAGCTCCTGCGAAGGGGGAGCGGCCGGCAGGGGTTCCGGCTCCGGCAGGTAGCGCCGGACGATTTCGGGGACGTACAGAGTCCTGCCGGGGTGGAATCGCAGTTTATAGGGGGTGTTGCCCGACGTCAGGGGGGCATCCCGGCTGAACACCAGCCCATAATAGGTCAGGCGGGCGATGATGTCCTCAAAGATCAGCGAATCCCGATGGTCGGGATGGCCGACATATCCCCTGGCATAGAGGGTATCGGAGTCGTAGGCATACCGGAGAGGGCCGGATGGTTCTGGGGCCTCGGTGGCCAGGCCGGCGCGCAGAAGTTCGCGCTGAAAGGCGCGGGTGGCCACCTCCCCTCCGCGCAGCAGTAGGCGGTTCAACACGGCCCGTTCTCGCTCGTCCAGCCGCTCCCACGAGGCCTGCACCCGCTCCCGGGTGAAGAATTCGGCCCGTATTCGGGCAAACAGTTGCTCCTTGGTCAGTTTCCTGCCCTGCGGATCCCGGACGTTCAGGCCGGCGGCTTCGGCCATTTTGAGCAATGTAGCCGAGTGATAGTCATTCAGGATGGCATCAATCTCGTCGGGCATCTCCCACTTCGTCCGTTTGCTTGGGGGTGTAGCCGGCCGCTTCCAGTTCGGCAATCAGCGGTGCGACGGCCTCCTGAGGAATGACCACCAGCCGGGGGGCGATTTCGGCGATGAGGTGTTCGGATAGGGAGGTAACGGCCTTCATCTCCGCCAGCGCGTAGTCGTCGCCGAATTCTATGACGGTCAGGTTCTCGTAGATACGGACCCGGCCGTATGCCTCCCACCACCCGGTCAGCAGGCCCCGGATGTCCTCCGGCATGGGGACGGGCATCCATTTCCCCCAGCCGTCCAGGATTTCGGAAAGGGTGACGCCGGCCTCAAACGCTTTGTACACCGCATGGGGGTCCAGCCGGTAGACGAAAAGGTCGGCGGTGGCCGTTTCCAGCCGAGCAATCTGGTCCAGCAAGCTATGGGCCGAAGCGGGGATGGCAGAGGGGCGAACGCGAATGGCGGAGTGTTCCGTCCTCACCGCATCCTCCGGCGGCATCGGCCGGACAGAAGGAGCGGCAGGCCGGGGCGCGGTCGGCACCTCTACCCGGTCCCAGTAGAGGTCGGCCAGATTGTGCAGGCGAAAGGCGACGAGGTTGCCGTCACGCCCCATCAGGTCCGCCAGTCCCAACCAGTAGAGGGGTCCGGTGATGAGGGCGTGGATGAAGTTGCCCTGGGCCAGTTGCCAGTGCCTTTCGTCTGCCGGGCTGAGGGGGGTTTCGCTGTCGGCCTCGGTCAGGAACCAGCCTCCCGCGCCCGGAGAGTACCGGTAGGTCTGCCACACCGTCTGGTCAAACCGGGGCCAGAGGATGCGCATCAGGCGGAGCAGGTCCTCCAGCATCACCCACTGGCCGTCGGGGAGGGAAGCCAGCGCCCGGAGCACCAGATGGCGGAACCGGACCAGGTCGCCGGAGAGCCGGGCGGGGGTGAGGTAGGAATGGCTGGCGATGCGTCGGAGGCGCAGCGGAGGGGCCGGCCGACGGCGCAGGAGGAGCCACAATTCGCTCCAGTTGGACATCTGGAAGTACGTTCGGACCAGGATGGCCTGTCGGGTCGCCTCGTCCTGGCTCAGGAATCGCGCCTTTACCTCCGGCCAGACGGTCACCGGACTGCCGGGCTGGAAGACGCCTGCCGCCACCAAGAGGGAGAAGATGAACTCCAGGCGCTCCTCCCCTCCGGCCACGGGGGCCAGCCGCTGGACCGTTTCGTCCGGCAGGGTGTAGCGAGGGGGCGGGACGGTCAGGAGGAGGCCCGAGGGCGACGAGAGTTTCCCGCTCTTCCGGGCCTGCAGAAGTTCATCGGGGTCGTAATCCCACCCCTCCAGGAGCGGGTAAAACTTTTCCAGGCGAGGGCGCGGCATGGGCGGGCGCAGCGGAGAGGGGAAGTGCTCCAGCATCTCAATGACCTGGACGGCGGAGCGAGTCAGTTCGGATGGGTCGCCCCATTGGAGTTCATCGGCCGACCCGTCCGAAGGCTCGGCGGACGCCGGGATGACCGATGCCAGGAGGGGAGGGAGGCGCCGGACAATCGGCCGGGGGACAAAGCCGATGGGGCGGATGTGGTCTGTCAGGAGGCCACCGGGCAGGGCCAACCCGATGTCGCAGAGATGGTTCACGTAGGTCTCAATCTTTTTGTAGCCCCTGAGTTCTCCCCATGCCCGGGCCACCCGTCCCACATCATCCACCTGCACGCCAGGCTCTTCGCCCAGAAGGACCAGGGCGCGCAGCACCCTCCGGTGCTCCTCGCCCAGGCCCTGGAAGGCCTGGAGGACCTCTTCGGGGTCGGTGATCCGTTCGGCGATTTGCCCGACGACCGCGGCCTTCTGGGTTCCCCTGACTTTCCAGCCGCGCTGACCGGCCATCTGGCGCAGGGTCTGAAGCGAGAGCCGCTCCAGCCATTGGGTCAGTTGCCGGTCTTCGGCGCGCTGACGGTCCGCACAGGAACCGGTCATCCAGAAGGGGAGGGTGGCAGGCCGCTGCGTGGGCGGCGGCTCCACGGGTGTGACCTCCAGGGGGGAATCGCCGGAGGGCGCCGGTTCCTGGACGACGAAGGATTGGGGGGACTGAATCCATTTGAGCAGGACGGCGCCGATGTGCTTGCAGTATCCTCCCCAATTGTAAGGGCAGGTACAGCGGGCGTAGATACCGTCCGGCTCCACGTCAATTTCCACCTCGTAGAGCAGCGAGCCCTGCACAGAGGCGGTGAGGGTCTTGCCGGAGCGAACGGGGTTCAGCACCCGATGGATATATTCCCGGGCCCTGTGCAGGCTTTTTTCTCTCAACAGGTTCCGGAAGTCGGCTTCGGTCAGGGTTTCCAGGGTCGGCATATTTTCAATGGGTGTATCCGGTAATTCGGTTCACTTCTGGGCGGCGACCCGACCTCCACAGATCCTCAAGTGAACCTGATGGGACGAGGAGAGGGGTGAGGGCAGGAAGTCCGCCGGCAAAAAGGGTCACCGATGATGAGCCATCCCGATGACGGCATATCCCAGTTTGTGAAGGGCGCGGCGGAAAGCGCTCTCGGCGTCTGCCGGAACCACGATGTACCGCTCTCCGGCCAGCATGCAGAGCGACCGCAGTTCGCTGTCGTTGACCACCAGTTGCGCCAGCGCGGCGTCCTGCGCTTCAATCAACCAGGCCGGGCCCCGGTCCACCAGCCGCGAGGCCCGCTCGGCCATCTCCTGGAAGAAGACCTCCACGTTGTCCGGCAGAAGGCCCCCGGCCTTTGCTCTCAGGAAGGCCTGGACATCGGCGACCGAATAGCCCTCTTCCACCGCCTCCAGCAGCCGCATCGGCCGGATACGCCAGACGACATCGGACATCCGCTCGGTGAACCGTTCCAGGAACAGCACGTCTCCCGGGGGAAGGGGGGCCGTTGCCACCACGTCCAGGTTGGGAAGCACCCTCAAGGTCTGGGGCCCGGTGGGTAGCGAGGGGACGTACTCCTCCGTGAGCCCCAGGCACCAGGCACCCAAGCCGTTGATGCGGATATACATCAGGCCATCGTAGCGGCTCAGGCAATCCAGCCCGTCTGCCCCCCACAGGTTGTGGTAATCCCTCCGGGCCCCCGAGGGATGGATGTAGGCGACGTCAATGATGCCCATTGTCGCCGCGTATTCAAAGAGAAAAGCCATCATATATCGCCCCTGCAGGATGTGCCATCCGCTGAAACCCGAGTAGCCCAGGCTTCCGTAGTGCGGGTCTTCAATGTAGAGGTGCCACGGGTCGCGGGCCACCTCAAAGGTGAAGCCGGAGGCGCGCATGAACCGGGAGAACTCGTCAAAAGAGATCCATTTGTGGGGCGGGCAGGCGGCCAGGGCCTTGACAATCGCCTGTCGTCTGGGGGCCACCGCCGTCACTGCCCGCCTGCTTCTTTGTCCCTTGATCGCGTGGACGCGGTTGAATTCGTCCAGGAGCGTGCTCTTCAGCCAGCGGTCCCAGGCCCGGCGGATCACCTCCTGCGGGGGTGAGGCGAGCGCTTTCTTGCCGGCCGGGGTCAGTTGCAGTTTGGTCCCGGATGGGGTCGCCAGGCCCGCGCTCTGCAGGATCAGCGGCCAGGCGAAGGCCCGGATCGGCCCTGGGGCTGTCTGCCATCCGTCCGTCTCCTCGTCCAGCGGATAGAAGTCCCCTCCTTCCAGAACGTTCGCGATGGCCCGCGCGCTTGCCGCCGTCACCTGTTTCGTCTTATCGCTCACCCGGACTTTGCCAGCCTCTATCAGGCGCAGGACGGCGTGGACGTCGTGGAGGGCCATCCGCTCGGTTTCGCAACGGGTCAGAGGAATTTCCGTGTATTTTTCGCGCCGACCGGCACTGGTATACAGGTATTCCTTCTGGATCACCGTGGCCGGCAATTCGTCCCCGGTGTGGAGTTCCGCCGCGCTCGGCGGCGGCACAAAGGATTTGAGCCGGGCCGCCAGATCAGGGGGGATGATGCCGTTGTAGAGGAACAGCCAGAGCAGAGAAGGCTCCTCCGGTTCGCCGTAGGGGCTGATCCGGCCCCAGTCCGGGCTTCTGCCGTACTTGGCCTGAAACATCGCCCCGTCTAACCGGTGGAGAGGGGAATGGAGGGCCTCGGCGACGGCCGCCTTCTGCAGCGGATCCAGCCGCTCCCAAATCCCTCGCAGACGGTCGGGGTCTTCCAGTTCCCGCCGGATGAGGGCCACCAGGTCACCTTTTCGGGTGGGGAGCCCGGATGCCAGAAGCCCGGCCAGTTTTTTGAGGGTGGGGACCGTGTAGGCGTTCAAATACTCGTCCAGTGTTCCGGGTTCACCGTATTCCGTCATTCACCCTTCTCCTGTGCTCGGCTACCCGGCCGTCCTCACCGGCTCGTAATCCGCCACTTCGTGGTCGTAGAGGATGGTGTAGCGGTAGCCCTGCTCGGTGAGGAACAGTTGACGGTTGGCCGCGAACTCCTGGTCATTGGTGTCCTTGGTGACCAGGGTGTAGAAATGGGCCAGGAGCCCCTCCCGTTTGGGGCGCAGGATGCGGCCCAGGCGCTGGGCCTCCTCCTGACGGCTGCCGAAGGTGCCGCTGATCTGAATCATCACGTTGGCATCGGGCAGATCAATGGCAAAGTTTCCCACTTTGGAGATAATCAGCCGGGGGATTTTCCCCTCCCGGAATTGCTGAAACAGTTTGCGTCGCTCGTGGACCGAGGTCTCACCGGTGATGATGGGATAGCCGTACCGCTGCTGCACCTGCTGAAGTTGTTCCAGGTACATCCCGATGATGAGAATTCGGTCATCGGGATGTTTGGCCAGCAATTGGTCCAGCACTTCCAGTTTGCGCGGGTTCTCGGCGGCCACCCGGTATTTCTGATGCCTCTCGGCGAGGGCGTACTCCATCCGCAGGTCGGGGGGCAGGGGGATGCGGATTTCCGTCACCTCCGCCGGGGCGATCCAGCCCTGCTTCTCCAGTTCTTTCCAGGGGACGTCGTACTTCTTGGGGCCGATCAGGGAGAAGACGTCCGCCTCCCGGCCATCTTCGCGCACCAGGGTGGCCGTGAGCCCCAGCCGGCGGCGGGCCTGGATTTCGGCGGTGATGCGAAAGACAGGCGCTGGCAGCAGATGCACCTCGTCGTAGATGATCAGCCCCCAATTCCGCTCGTTGAACAGCGCCAGATGGGGGAACTCCTCCAGTGTCGGCAGCCCCTCCTTCGCCCCCCGGCGGCGGTAGGTCATCGTCTGGTAGGTGGAGATGGTCACCGGCCGGATTTGCTTGCGCAGGCCGGTGTATTCGCCAATCTGGTCCTCGGTCAGCGTCGTCTTATCCAGCAACTCGTCTATCCACTGCCGGGCCGCAACGGTGTTGGTGGTGAGGATCAGGGTGCTGCATTGCATCCGCTCCATCACGGCCACACCGACAATGGTCTTGCCAGCGCCGCAGGGCAGCACGATGACGCCGGAGCCGCCCCGCGGCGAGCCGTTGGCGTAAAAGATTTCGGCCGCCTCCCGCTGGTACCGACGCACCGTGAAGGGCTTCCCGCCGAGCGTCTCCGTCCGCAGGCGGAATCTGAGCGGCTCGCCGTCCACGTAACCCGCCAGGTCCTCCGCCGGGTAGCCGATGTTCACCAGGGCTTGCTTGATATGCCCCCGCCGGGCGGGGTTGACCTTCAGGGTCTGCGGGTCTATCTGGGCAATGATGTAGGGGATCAGCAATTTGTGGCGGGCCACCTCCGCGATCAGTGCCCGGTCATCGGAGACCAGCAGCAGGTCGCCATCGCGCTGGATCAGTTTCACCCGACCGTAGCGGGAGATATATTCTATAATATCCACCCGCACGTTGTCCGGGATCGGGTACTTGCTGTAGCGTTCCAGCCCTTCCAGGATGGCCGCTGCAGTCATGCCGGCCGAGGCGGCGTTCCAGAGGGAGAGGGGAGTAATGCGGTAGGTGTGGACGTACTCCGGGCTCTTCTCCAGTTCGGCGAAACGCGCCAGCACATCGCGCGCGTCCTGGTAGAACTCGTTATCCACCTCCAGGAGGACGCTCTTATCTCCCTGGACAATGATGGGATTTCGGGGATTGTAACTCATACCTCAACAGCATTGCGTGGCAAGGAAATGAAAATACCGGTCTGGAGTCTGGCGATTCCTGGAAACGGGCAAAAATCTCCCCCAGGGACACAGATTTCCGCAGGCTTCGCCCGCAGGGTAGGTCTGCAGGACATCGTGGCGACGCTCTAACGGGTGCAAGAACCCCCAGATGCAGACAGCCTTTCCAGGCTGTCCCCAAATATGGCAGGCTGAAAGCCCGCCCTACGTCTGACCACAATTCTACTAATGGAGTGCTCCCCCGGGTCATAATCTTAACGCAAAACCCGGCTTTCAGCAAGTGCGCGGAACTGTGGGCGACATTGGGGCGTCTTATTTTTACGGACACAAAGACGCCAAAGTTTGTGCTCCGGGCTACCTGACACTTTTCAGATAGGACGTAACTGCCTGCGCCAGGGGCTAAAAGCCCAATGGCCCTAACTGTTTCGGCGCGCTGGCCTCACCCCTCCCCTCTCCCAAACTTCGTTTGGGAGAGGGGCCGGGGGCATATGCGTTAACTTAAGGGGCTGCGCCAGTTGGGTCGCCGCCTCGGGCGCTGACTGAAGCCAGCCTCTTTGGGCCTTCGGCCGGGTTCCTTCACTTCGTTCGCAACAAGGTCGGCCTTCGCCGACCTCCTGAGAAGGGCGTCAACGCAGGTTGACGCCCGGCGCGAAGCGTCCAGGGAGGCCGATTTCCAATCGGCGCCCAGGGGGCGGGAAGCGGAGAGCCGAAGCCAGCCTTAAGTTAACGCTTATGCTCTTCCCCCCTCCCCCAAGCGCCGCGATGGGGGAGGGGGGATAAAGGGGGGTGGGGGCAAATGTTCGCACTATTGGGCGAAAAGCCCCTTTCAGGGGCTTCCGGATAGCCCGTCAGGGCTTTGGTATCTGAGCCTGCCGCTTCAGCGGCGGGCGGAAATGGGCATCCCAGCCATCAAGGTAGGTAGTTGCTGATTTTCTTTGTGCCTTTGTGTCTTGGTGTGAGAACGAAAGGGAGATTTTTCCGCGTTTTCCGCGCTCGTCCGCGTCCCGTTTCCCAAATTGTCGGGCGGTCGGTTTGAAACCATTCGGGTCTGATACGGAGGGAGAAAAATGAAAACCGCAATTCCCATTCTGGCGTTGCTGATGGTGCTGGCCGCATGTGCCCCGAAGCCGTTCGCCAGTCCCCTGACCTCGCCCTCCGCCCCGCCGACCCCACCCCCGTCGCCGGCCGTTGGGGAGGAGATCACCCCTATCGGGGCCATTCTGGCCGACCCGGTGGCCTACCGGGGGCGGGAGGTGACCGTCATCGCGTACTACCGGGGGTGGGACCTGCTGGGGGAGGCCGGGACGGGCCCGCCCCGCACCCGCAGCGACATCGCCGTCGCCGACGCGACCGGGGCCATCTACATCGCGCCCGCCGGGGAGGAGGCCATGAGCGGCCTCCCGCCGCTCCTCCCCTCCCAGGTGGAATCCACCGAGACGCTGCTCCGTCTGCACGGGAGGGTTGAGATGACCGAGAACGGTCAGCCGTATCTCCTGGTCACGAAGATGGAAGAGGTGAAAGGACTGCCCGCCCGGGTCGTCTTGCGGGTTCACCGAACCGGTGGCTTCGCCGGGATGAACGAGGAACTGATGGCCCTCTCCGACGGCACGCTCTACTACCTGAACCGAAAAACCCGCACCCATGTCCGCTGGAAAGCCGACCCCGCTCAGGTCATCCAGGCGGTAGAAGGGCTGCGCCCGTTCCTGGATAAGGAGGTGGGCACGCAGGTCCCGGATGGCTTTGCCTACTCTATCACCGTCCAGGACGGGGAGCAGGTGAGGACGGCCGTCTTCTACGAGGGGAAGTTGCCCGAAGATGCGGGCCGGGCGCTGGCGCCGATTCTGGACTGGTTCGGCGAGGCGATAGACCGGGTCGTCCGCCCCACCCCCACCCCAGGGCCGTACCCCGGCGCGGTGATGGCTGCGATCCGGCGGCTGGCGGAGGACCGGGACATCTCGCCCGAAGAGATCGCGGTGGCTTCGTGGGAACCGGTGGACTGGCCGGATACCAGTCTGGGATGTCCGGAGCCGGGGATGATGTACGCGCAGGTCATCGTTCCGGGCTATCTGGTCGTGCTGGAGGTGCACGGAGACCTGTACCGCGCCCACACCGACCGGACGGGGGAGCGGGTGGTCTTCTGCCTGCCCTGAGCGACGGCGAAAGGCCGGGACCGCTTCTCAGCCCGAAACGTGCCGGGCACGGTTGACGGTGCCCGGCACGTTTGGTTTTGCAAGATGGGGATGGTTCTCTACCCTCACCCCACCCCCTGCCCCCATAAGCGTTAACTTAAGGCTGGCTTCGGCTCTCCGCTTCCCGCCGCCTCGGGCGCCGATGGGAAATCGGCCTCCCCTGGGGGCAACCGCGAGGGTTGCCCCTACGCTTTGCGCCGGGCGTCAACCTGCGTTGACGC
>CALDFY010000083.1 GCA_937942115.1 uncultured Anaerolineae bacterium
ACGCTTTTTCCTTTGGGCTGGTAGCCGGTGCCAGTATCTACGAGATGGGCCGCCGGGTCTCCCGGAGGGCCGGCCGTCCGGAGCGGGCCCGGGGCGGCGTCCGGCCGATTCGGCTGTAGGGGCAGGGCTTGCCCCATATATATCAACGCCGACATTCCGAGAAGCGTCAACGCAGGTTGACGCCCGGCGCGAAGCGTAGGGGCAACCCTCGCGGTTGCCCCCAGGGGAGGCCGATTTCCAACCGGCGCTGACTGGAAGTCAGCCTCCCTGAGCCTCCGGCCGAAGGACGGCCTGCGCCGTCCTTTCCGGCGTCAACGCAGGTTGACGCCCGGCCAAACGCCCAGGAGAGGCCGATTTCTAATCGGCGCAGGGGAGCGCCGACTGGAAGTCAGCCTCCCTGGGCCTCCGGCCGGGCTGCTCCCTCCGTTCGCAACCAGGGCGGCCTGCGCTCCTTACCCCTCCCCCGGCCCTGGCCTCCCCCCCGGCCCCTCTCCTGACTTTTGTCAGGAGAGGGGAGGGGGTGCCGCCGGAGGCGGCGGGGGTGGGGTGAGGAAAAGCCCCCAGGGGAGGCCGATTTCCCATCGGCGTATAGGGCGACCGCAAGGGTCGCCCCTACAACGCGCACAGGGCGAAAACTGCCGGGCAGCCAGTTGTCCCAACCCATGCCCGAACCTCAGCAGCGGGGACTTGACGCTGGCTCAAGCCATGCTACTATTGACCACTGACCACAGACCACGGACCACTGACCGCTGACAACAAACGGCTACCCACCGACGAAGGAGAAAGAATGAGTTTCCATCCATCTCGCTGGCTCTATCTGACCGCATTCCTGGGCGGCATGGTCTCCCTGGGGGTGGAACTGGCGGCCTCCCGCCTGCTGGCCCCCTTCTTCGGCGAGTCGCTGCCGGTGTGGGCCGCCGTCATCGGCCTGATCCTCCTCTACCTGACGGTGGGCTATTTTCTGGGCGGCCGCTGGGCCGACCGCTCCCCCCACCCCGCCACCTTCTACGAAATCGCCGCCTGGGGGGCGTGGCTGGTGGGGATGGTCCCCTTCGTGGCCCGGCCGGTGCTCCTCCGGGCGGCTGAGGGCATGGCCCGCCTCAACCTCCCGCTGACCGTCGGCCCCTTTGTGGCCATCCTCCTCCTCTTCGCGGCACCGGTCACCCTCCTGGGATGCCTCTCCCCCTTCGCCATCCGGCTGCTGGTGGACCGGGTGGAAAGGACGGGCGGGGTCGCCGGGCAGGTATATGCCCTCTCCACCAAGGGGAGTTTGCTGGGGGTGTATCTGACCGTCTTCGGGTTGATCCCCGCCCTGGGCACTCGCAACACGTTCGCCGTTCTCTCGCTGGCGCTCCTGCTCCCGGCGCTGGTGGGGCTGGCCCGCGCCCGGCCCGGGCGCGCCGTCCTCTACTTCTGGATGCCGCTGACGGTGCTGGCGCTGGCCCTCTGGGCGCGCGGTCGGCCGATCCGGCCTCAGCCCGGGGTCATCTACGAGGCCGAATCGGCCCACCACTACATCCAGGTGGTGGAGCGGGACGGGTGGCGGTATCTCTTCCTGAACGAGGGGCTGGGCATCCACTCCGTCTACCGGCCCGGCGCGCGCCGGGTCGGCGGGACGTGGGACTTCTTTCTGGTGGCCCCCCTCTTCAACCCGCCGCCGTTCTCCCCCGACCGGGTCCGCTCCCTGGCGATGGTCGGGCTGGCGGGCGGCACCGTCCCCAAACTCTATACGGCCTTCTACGGGCCCATCCCCATAGACGGCATAGAACTGGACCCGGCAGTGGTGCAGGTGGGTCGGGAGTACTTCGGAATGACGGAACCGAATCTGCGGGTGATGGTGGGCGACGGACGGGCTGTCCTGGCCCGCTCCCCCCGCCGCTACAGCGTGGTCGGGGTGGATGCCTACCGGCTCCCCTACATCCCCTGGCATCTGACAACGGCGGAGTTCTTCCAGGAAGTGCACCGGCATCTGGAGGAGGACGGCATAGTAGTGGTGAACGTGGGCCGTGCCCCCGGAGACGATCGTCTGGTGGCGGCCATCGCGGCCACCCTGCGCGTCGTCTTCCCAACGGTCCACGCGATAGACGTCCCCAACTCCTTCAACACCATCCTGGTCGCCACGGCCCGGCCGACGACGGCCGAGAATCTGCGGGCGAACCGGGAGATGCTGGCAGACCCCGACCTGCGGGCGATTGCCGATGAGGCGCTGGTGAATCTGCGGCCCGTGCCGGAGGGCGGCATCGTCCTCACCGACGACCGGGCGCCGGTGGAAGCGATCACCCATGCGATGATTCTGGCGTACTTGGCGGGGAGGTAAGAAAATATTTCCACCTGTGCGGTTGGGATGGTTTGAACCGCCCAGCGCGTAAAGACTTTTGGATTTCTTTGCGCTCTTTGCGACCGGGATAGTTCATCATTGGTGAGACTTTCTGCCCTCACCCCTCCCCTCTCCCGCAAGCGGTAGAAGGGAGGGAGTTAAGGTGGGGTTTTGCGGCGGCCTTCGGCCGCCG
>CALDFY010000084.1 GCA_937942115.1 uncultured Anaerolineae bacterium
GAGGGATTGAAACACAATGCTGCTGGCGATTTCCTGCGCCGCGCCCACGCCGCCTAAACGCCGAGAATCCCGACTGAGGGATTGAAACTTTCCCGCGACGGCCACGCATAACTCTTCGACTGCGCGGCCTAAACGCCGAGAATCCCGACTGAGGGATTGAAACGGATGTCCGCGCTCCCAATGGTGAGCCGAACGTATCGCCTAAACGCCGAGAATCCCGACTGAGGGATTGAAACTCAATTTCGAGATTTTTTCGTCCTCGTCTTCCCCGGCGCCTAAACGCCGAGAATCCCGACTGAGGGATTGAAACTACACTCGGACGTCGTGGGGTGATGTAGATGGAAATTAGCCTAAACGCCGAGAATCCCGACTGAGGGATTGAAACCTTTCGCCAGGGACTTTAATCCCCGGCTGATTTCACCAGCCTAAACGCCGAGAATCCCGACTGAGGGATTGAAACACTTTGAAGAGTGCAGGGAGTGGATGAACGAGAATATGGCCTAAACGCCGAGAATCCCGACTGAGGGATTGAAACTGGGGACGCGCCAACTATCCCTGCGCGCTGTATCCGGCCTAAACGCCGAGAATCCCGACTGAGGGATTGAAACATGTCTCCTGAGCAGTGCAGTGCCGCCGGGATTGAGGGCCTAAACGCCGAGAATCCCGACTGAGGGATTGAAACGATCGGTGACGCCAACTCGATTGATTTTCTCTTTTCATCGCCTAAACGCCGAGAATCCCGACTGAGGGATTGAAACGGCCTCACCGATCAACGAAAACCCATAATTCGTAAAGCCTAAACGCCGAGAATCCCGACTGAGGGATTGAAACAACGGCGTGGAACGCGACCGCTGGCTGGCGGATCTCAGCCTAAACGCCGAGAATCCCGACTGAGGGATTGAAACGGCTATCGCTTCCTGCGCTATTTCCAACTCCAGCAGGTGCCTAAACGCCGAGAATCCCGACTGAGGGATTGAAACTATTTTCTCGTTGTAGGGGGTGCTTATGGATCCCAACGCCTAAACGCCGAGAATCCCGACTGAGGGATTGAAACTCCAAATCCCTCGCGGCGATGGCCGCGCCGCCATCCGCGCCTAAACGCCGAGAATCCCGACTGAGGGATTGAAACGGCGCGCCTGTGCCCAGGGCAGACCGACTGACCGGCGCAGCCTAAACGCCGAGAATCCCGACTGAGGGATTGAAACCCCACCCCCCGGCCGCTGGCCGGATCGGATTCCCAGGAGCCTAAACGCCGAGAATCCCGACTGAGGGATTGAAACTCCCAGGCGCCCCCCAGAGCGAAGCGGGCTACGTAGGTGCCTAAACGCCGAGAATCCCGACTGAGGGATTGAAACAGTCCGGAGTTTATCAGTTCGGAGTCCGAAGTGCGAATGCCCAAATGCCTGAAATCCCGATGGAGAGGCTGAAGCCAGCCCGCAGACTCCGGACTCTGGACTCTGGACGGTGTCGGTATCTGTCTCCCCGTCGTCTGTCGTCCGTTATCCGGTGCCGTGTCTATTTGACAATTCCCCTATTTCGCTGTATACTATATTCACCCTTCCCGGAGAGGGTCCGATGGATACCTATCGCCTGCCCATCCCGCCGGCCCCTGAGAGCCAGACCTGAGGGTCTGGTTGGGCGCGCTGGGCCGGCTTCTTCTCCCAGAATATACCAGCCAGCCTCCAGACCCGGAGGCTGGTTTTTTATAGGACGCAATGAACGCAGATTTTCTGATTCCTGGGCCTTTGGGTGAGGCCGGCCGATGAAGATTCTGGCCCTCAGCGACCAGGTGGTGGAGTCCATCTACAGCGCCGAGGTTCGGGAGCGGTTCGCCGATGTGGACCTGCTCCTCTCCTGCGGCGACCTGCCGTATTCCTATCTGGAGTACGTGGTCACCATGCTCGGCGTCCCGGCCTTCTACGTCCACGGCAACCACGACCAGCCGGAGGACCTGGGCCGGGGGGAATTGCTGACCGGGCCGCGCGGCTGGGTGAACCTGGACGGGCGCACGGCGCGGGTGGGCGCCGTCCTGCTGGCGGGGCTGGAAGGGGCGCTCCGCTATAAGCCCAATGCCCCCTTCCAGTACAGCGAGGCAGAAATGCGCTGGAAGGTCGCCCGTCTGCTCCCGGCGCTGCTGCTCAACCGCCTGCGGTATGGGCGGTATCTGGACATTCTGGTGACCCACGCCCCGCCCCTGGGCATCCACAACGACCTGGACCTGCCCCACCGGGGGTTTGCCGTCTTCCGGTGGCTGATGGAGCGCTTCCGCCCGCGCTACCTGCTCCACGGCCACAAACACGTCTACAAACCCCAGACCACCCGCACCCGCTATAGGGAAACCCTGGTGGTCAACGTCTATCCGTTCGCTGTCCTGGAACTGTAGCCGTAGCGCAAGATTTATCTTGCGATCCTGCGATGCGATGAACGACGTGGAGACCCTTCTGGACTTCCAGGAGGCCCGCTTCCGGGCCTTCCTGCGGGACGTCTGGGCGGCCCTGAGCGGGCGCCCCAACCGCCTGCTCTCCTGGCAGGAGGTCAAAGACCACCTGCGCCTGAGCGGCCAGGTCTACCGGGGCATCCAGGCGGTGCCGCTGAACCAGATTGTGGGGAGCGTGGACCGGTACCGGGACTTTGACCGGGCCTTCCTGCCCACCCAGTCCCACACCATCCACCGCTGGCGTTCCATCAGCCGGGCGTTCTACGACGACGTCAGCCTGCCGCCGGTGAAACTCTACAAGGTCGGCGACGCCTATTTCGTGCTGGACGGCAACCACCGGGTCTCCGTCGCCCGGGACCGGGGGCAGGAGTTCATTGAGGCGGAGGTCATAGAGGCCCGCACGCGCGTGCCGGTGGAGGCCACCGTAGATGCGGACGACCTGGAAATTCTGGGGGAGTACGCCGACTTCTTGGAGCGCACCCGTCTGGACGAACTGCGGCCCGAACAGGACATCCGCTTCACCATCGGCGGCGGCTACGAGCGGCTGCTGGAGCACATCGCCGTCCACCGCTACTTTATGGGCCTGGAGCAGGGGCGCTTCATCCCGGAAGAAGAGGCCGTCTGCGACTGGTACGACAACCTCTACATGCCGCTGGTACGCATCATCCGGGAGCAGGACATCCTGAAGCACTTCCCGGGCCGCACCGAGGCGGACCTGTATCTCTGGATAATGGACCATCAGCACTTTCTGCGGGAGCAGTTCGGCCCCCAGGTACGGCCGGAGGAGGCCGCGCGCCACTTCACCGACCGGTACTCGGCCCGTCTCCTGCGCCGCCTGGCCCGACTGACCCGCCGTCTTCTGAACAAGAATCGCTGAGTGAGGAGGAGAGCCGATGCCAGCCAAAGTGACGCCCCGAAGTGTGGACTATTCCCGCTGGTACACCGACGTGGTGCAGATGGCCGACCTGGCCGACTACGCGCCCGTCCGGGGGTGTATGGTCATCAAACCGTACGGCTACGCCCTCTGGGAGAACATCAAGGAGGGGTTGGACCGGCGCTTCAAGGCCACCGGCCACGTCAATGCCTACTTTCCCCTCTTCATCCCGCTCAGTTTCATCCAGAAAGAGGCGGAGCACGTCAAAGGATTCTCGCCCGAACTGGCGATTGTCACCATCGGCGGCGGCGAACAACTGGAGGAGCCGCTGGTCGTCCGGCCTACGTCGGAGACCATCATCGGCCATATGTACGCCAAGTGGGTGCAGTCGTACCGGGACCTGCCCATTCTCATCAACCAATGGGCCAACGTCGTCCGCTGGGAGATGCGCACCCGTCTCTTCCTGCGGACAACGGAGTTCCTCTGGCAGGAGGGCCACACCGCCCATGCCACTGCCGAGGAGGCGCTGGAGGAGACGCTGCGCATTCTGGATATTTACGCCGAATTCGCGATAGAGGACGCGGCCATTCCGGTCATTAAGGGGCGCAAGAGCGAGAGCGAGCGGTTCGCCGGGGCGGTGACCAGTTACACCATTGAGGCGATGATGGGGGACAAGCGGGCCCTGCAGGCGGGGACGTCCCACTTCCTGGGGCAGAACTTCGCCCGCGCGTTTGACATCAAGTTCCTGGATCAGAACAACGAGTTGCAGTACGCCTGGACGACCAGTTGGGGCGTGAGCACCCGGATGGTCGGGGCGGTGGTGATGGTCCACGGCGACGACCAGGGGCTGATCCTGCCGCCCAAACTGGCCCCCATTCAGGTCGTGGTGGTGCCCATCTGGCGGGATGAGGAGCAGCGGACGGCGGTGATGGAGGCCGTCGGGCGCGTGCGGCAGGCCCTGGAGCCGGAGGTCCGGCTGAAGGTGGACGACCGGGAGGGGCTATCGCCGGGCTGGAAGTTCAACGACTGGGAAATGCGGGGGGTGCCGCTGCGGATTGAAGTGGGTCCGCAGGACGTGGCGCAGGAGCAGGTGGTGCTGGCGCGCCGGGACCGGCCCGGCAAAGAGGGGAAGACGAGTGTGCCGATGGCGGGCCTGACCGACGCCGTCCGGGAGATGTTGATGACGGTGCAGGCCGACCTCTACCGGCGGGCGCTGGCCTTCCGGGAGGCCAACACCTTCTACCCGGAGGACTTTGAGGGGTTGCGGGAGGCGGTGGCGAACGGCTTCGCCTATGCCTGGTGGTGCGGCGATGCCGCCTGCGAGGCGAAGGTCAAGGAGGAGACGACGGCGACCATCCGCTGCATCCCGCTGGAGCAGGAGCCGGGGACGGGCCGGTGTGTCGTCTGCGGGCGGGAATCCCGGGAGCGCGCCGTCTTCGCGCGGGCGTATTAGAGCCGGTCTGAAAAGCCGCTCGTAGTGAGGCACGGAACGCAGTGGAGTGCCGT
>CALDFY010000085.1 GCA_937942115.1 uncultured Anaerolineae bacterium
AACCCCCAGCCGGACGGCAATCTCTTTGTTGCTCAGCCCCTCCGCCATCAACCGCAGCACCTCCTGCTCCCGCCCGGTCAACGGCGGTGGGCCTTCCCCCTCCAGCAGGGCCTTCACCGAGTCGGCTACGCCGGGGCTGAAATACATCCCGCCCCGGACGGCAGACCGAATGGCGGCCACGATGGCCTCCGGGGCCTCCTCCTTGATGAGGTATCCCACCGCCCCGGCCTCCAGCATCCCCCGGATGTAGTGTTCGTACCGATATGCGCTGAGGGCCAGGACGCGCACGGGCAGGCCCCGCCGCCCGATTTCCTGCGCCACCTCCGGCCCGGAAAGGCCCGGTAACTGGCAATCCAGCACCGCCACATCGGGCTGGAGGGCTAAAATCTTCTCTAGAGCTTCCTCTCCGCTCTCGGCTTCGGCCACCACTTCTATATCCGGCTCCCGGTCCAGCAGGATCCGCAGCCCCAGCCGCAGGGTGGGATGGTCGTCGGCCAGCAGCACACAAATCTTCATAGCGCCAAATCCAAAGATGCAGGATGTGCCCCTTGCTCCCCGCCCCTTGCCCCCTGCTATCTTTTCAGCAACTCCTCAAACTCCTCCGCCGCGTCCACCAGACGGCCCCGACGGCGGCTCAGGCTGAAGTTCTCCCACTGAGTGTCTCCGGGCAGGTCGTCCAGAAACCAGCAGAGGGCCTGAATCTGGGGCTCGCCGTTCACCCCATTCAGGGCCGAACTCAGCCAGCCCCGGGGGTAGTTCTGGGCCGGAGGGACGCCCACCGCCGGAATGAAGGTGTTGGCCGAGGTGATGTAGACGGGGAGCCCTCGCGTGGATGGGTAAGCATTGATGATGTCCAGCCACTCCCGATAGACCCGGAAACCGGCCTGGGCGCCGTTCCACTCCCGCCGTGGAAGGTCGGTTTGGGGCTCGGCGGAGCCGGCCCCGCCCAGTTCGGGGGCATCCGGGCGGCCCGGGGCCTGGACGGCGAAGCCGTCGGGGGCGGCGAAGGGAATCCCGGCGGCGGCCTTCGCCCGAGCCGATTCGTCCACATAACGCACCAGGGTGTTCATGTAGTTGAGCCAGGGAACGTCCACCCGGTACTTGTGGGCCCCATCCTGGTCGGTGTTCCAGGGCCGGACCGGGCCCACCAGCACCCGGACGGAGGGGTTCTCGGCCCGGACCATCTGGACGGCGTTATCGGTGTGGTGGACAGGCTTGCCGTAGCCGTTGAAGACCCGGGCGTACCACTCCGGGGTCACCGGACGGTCGGGAACCAGCGCGTTCTGGCTCAGGTCGTTGTAACTGCTCCCCAGGACGTAGCCGTAGACCTCCCGGAGACGGTCGTCCCGGGCCAGCCGCGCCAGGTAGTCCAGATACTCCGCCAGGGCCAGGTAGTCGCCGGTCGGCGGGATGGACTGGTTGTAGTCGTAGTCCACCCGCACCAGCACCCGCAACCCCTTCGCCCGGTGCCGGTACACCTTGGCGGCCAGGTCGTCTATCCCCCAGCCGGGCTCCTGGGCCCGCCGGACGTAGGTGACCTCCACGGCCCACCCACTGCGCCCGTGCCAGTCCCGATCCGGATTGGGGAAGACCAGCCCCAGTTTGGTGGGCAGGGGGGCGGACGAGGGGGACGGCGGCTCGCCCAGCATCATCCGTCCCCGCTCCCGACAGCCGGTATCGCAACTGTGGTGAAAGACGATTTCGGACGGGCCGGTGGGGAGGGCCAGGCGGAACGTCCATGTCCACTGTCCGCCCAGGCCGGATTCCCAGGACTCCGGGTAGAGGGGGACGCCGTTCACAGTGAGAAGGACGTGGGTCCAGGGAGTACGGTCGGTGACGTGGAGGCGGACTTCGTCGCCGGGGCGGGCGAAGGGCGGGTCTAATCGCATCTGCGGGCCCACCAGGGCGGGGATGAGGGGGCCACTTCTCCCCGGCGCGATGACCACGTAGCCGGGGACGGGAATCAGCGCGCAGGCCAGAAGCGCCAGCAGCAACCCCAGAAGCCACCCCCAACGGCGGAGAAAGGCCCCTATGGCCGCAGGGGGGTGGTCGGTAAGATGAATTGTACGCATGTCCCGGTCTCTCCCTCCGTTTGGCTGGAAATCTCCAGGCGGCTCCCGTGGCGACGCAGAATCTCCTCCACCAGCGCCAGGCCCAGCCCGCTCCCTTCCACCTCCTGCTTCGCCGCCCGATAGAAACGACGGGTGAGGTGCGGCAAGTGTTCCGCCGGAATGCCCGGTCCGGTGTCCTGGACCGCGCAGAGGACACCGTCTCCCGTCCGCCGGAGGAGGACGGTCGCGCAGTCGCCCGGACGGCAATGCTTGAGGACGTTATCCAGCAGGTTCAGGAAGACCTGCATCAGCCGGTCCGGGTCCCCCCAGACGGTGGGGAGGGGAGCGTCGGCTTCCAGGGAGAAGCGGATGCCCCGTTCTTCCGCCTGGGAGGCCAGGGTGGATATGGCCCGCTCCGCCAGGTCCACCAGGTCTACCGGGCGACGGTCTATCTCCGGCGCGGTCTCCAGGCGACCCAGTTCCAGCATCAGGTGGACCATGCGGGCCAACCGCCGGGTCTCCGCCCCCAGCAGTTGCAGGGATTGGGCTTTGGTCTCTTGGGGGATGTCGGGCAGGCGGAGGATTTCCAGGTGGGTGAGGATGGCGCCCACCGGGGTGCGCAGTTCGTGGGAGAGGCCGGCGAAGAGTTGGGTGCGGGCCTCTTCGGCCTCGTACTGGGAGGTGACGTCCAGCAAGAAGAGATAGTCCCACCGCCGGCCGGACATCAGCCACCAGCGGACGGCCCGGCCGGAGGGTAAGCGGAGGACGCGGTAGCGGCCCTCGGGGGCCCGGCCCCGCCGGACGTCGGCGCGGTCATCGTCCAGGTGGAATCCCCATTCCACGGCCGGGACAGGACCGGCGGGGGCCTTCAGGTCCAGCAGATGGCGGGCATACTCGTTGGCGTAGACGTACCGTTCCGCGCTCTCCAGGACGACCCAGCCGAAGGGGGCATGCTCCAGGACGGCGTGGAGGACGGCATCGGCGAAGGTTTCCGCCGCGCGCCGTCCGGCGCGGCGGCGGTCCAGCCACAGGGCCAGGAGAGTTGCTGCGAAGACAGTCAGAAACAGACCGAAGAGGAGCCAGCGTAGCGGAAGGACCAGCATTGCAGGTATCAGGTGACGGCCACCTCCGGGTGACCCTCACCTCGGATTATCCTTTCAGCGCGCCCGCCAGGAGCCCCCGCATGAAGAAGCGGCCCAGGAAGATATAGACCAGCAAGGTCGGCATTGCGGCCAGTAATGCCCCAGCCATCTGGACGTTCCACTCCACGATGTAACTCCCCGCCAGGTTGTAAAGGGCGACCGTCACCGGGCGGATGGCCGGGTTCTGGGTGAGGATGACGGCGAAGAGAAACTCGTTCCAGATAGAGGTAAACTGCCAGATCATCACCACCGCGAAGGCCGGCATGGAGAGGGGGAAGAGTACCCAGCGGTAGACTTTAAAGATGTTGGCGCCGTCAATTTTGGCAGCTTCCACCAGTTCGTTGGGAACCGTCGCGTAGTAGTTGCGGAAAATCAGCGTGGTAATGGGGATGCCGTAGACGATGTGGACGAAGGCCAGGCCGGTAATAGAACCGTACCCGGGCACCAGCCACCGCAGCGCGGCCGGGATGTGCAGCGCGTCCGCGACCGCGTTGACCCTCTGCAGGACCTGCACCAGGGGGATGAGAATGCTCTGGTACGGGATGAACATCCCGAACAGCATAATCGGGAAGAGGACTTCCGAGCCCCGAAAGCGCCACTTGGAGAGAACGTACCCGTTGACCGAACCCAGAAGCGAAGAAAGCAGGGTTGCCGGGATGGTCAGGTAAAAACTGTTGCGAAAGTGGGGCCGCAGTTGCTCAAAAGCGCGCAGGAAACTCTCCAGACTGGGAGCGGAGGGAAGTCTCCACATCCCGGCCAGGTTGGCCTCGGCATAGGGCTTCAGGCTGGTCACTACCAGCACGTAGACGGGGAGGAGATAGAATGCGCTGGCGACCAGCAGGGCCAGGTAAATCCCCCCCCGGCCGCCATATCGGACGAGCCAGTTCCGCCACGCCGCCTTCATAGTTCGGCCTCCCGACGGGTGCTGTAAACCAGGTAGGGGACCACCAGAAGGCTGACGGTGACCAGCAGAAATATGGCGATAGAGGCCCCCTGAGAATAGTGGTCGCCCTGGAAAGTGGTTTCAAACATAAAGTATGCTGGCACATCGGTAGCGAAGCCGGGCCCCTTCTTGCTCATCGCGGCCACCAGGTCAAAAATCTTCAGCGAGATGTGGCCCAAGACGATGACGACGCTCAGCGTGACCGGGCGCAGGAGGGGAAAGACGATGTGCCGGTAGACCTCCCACTCGCTGGCGCCGTCCACCCGGGCCGCTTCCCGCAGTTCCTCCGGAATCCCCCGCAGTCCGGCCAGATACATCGCCATAACATAGCCGGACATCTGCCAGGTAGCGGCGATGACGATAGATATCATCGCCACCGGCAGGCCGAAGTTGGGGGTCGTCAGGACGCCCAGCCCGATCCGATGGAGAAACTGCCCCACTGCGCCGGTGGGCTGGATGTGGATGACGGTGGGGTCGGTATACCACTGGGAGAGAGGCAGGCCGACGGCGTTCAAGAGGACATTGATGCCGGTCAGACGGCCGGTCGCCGGATCGCCGGGGGCCAGGATCCAGCGCCAGGTAACCCCGGTGACGATGAACGAGATGGCCATCGGGAACAAAAACAGGCTGCGGAAAAAGTTCTCTCCGCGAATGCCCTGGTCCAGCAGAATGGCTACCCCCAGTCCCAGGACGATGCAGGCGCCCAAGAACAGGACGGTGAACACGATGGTGTTGCGCAGGTCAATCTGGAAGCGAGGGGTGGCGAAGAGTTTGGCGTAGTTGACGAAGCCGGCCCAGGAGAGGTCGGGGCGCAGGCCGTCCCAGTTGGAGAGGGAGACCCATCCGCTCCAGGCGATGAAGCCGTAGACGAAGACGGCGACGGCCAGGATGGATGGGAGGATGAGCAGAACGGAGATGATCCGGTCCCACGATATGCGGCGCATACCCGTTGATGTACCTCCTGTTTCTGGGGAGCTAAAATAGTCGGCGGCGGGGCGGCCCTCCAGGCCGCCCCGCCGCATCGGGGCCGGGGCGCCTATTTGCAGACCCCGGCGTCCTTGCAGGCCTGGGCCAGACCGGCCTGCGCCTTGGCTACATCCTTGTCGGTGACGAAGGCCGTCATCACGTCGTTGATCTTCGTCACCCAGGCCTCGGAGGCCGCCGCGCCGTGGGCCAGGCTGGGCACGATGGCATCCTTCGCCCAGTCCTGCATCGCCGTCTTCAGGTAGGGACCAAAGAGGTTCGGGTCGCAGTCACTGCGGGCGCAGATGGAGCCTTTGACCGGGTTGAAGGCTTCCTGACCGGCCTTGGAGCCGCAAATCCGCAGCCATTCTATCGCCTGCTCCCGGTGTGGGGCGCCCTTGGGCAGGCCAAAGGTGTCGGAGAGGGCGATGAAGATGCCCTTTGTCCCCGGCGGGGAGGCCCAGCCGGAATCGGCAAAGCCCTTCGCCAGGTTGTCGGCGTCCACCCAGTCGCCCATAATGGTCATTCCGGCTTTGCCCTGGATCACCAGGTCGTTGGCCTGATCCCAGGAGAGGGCGGAGTGGTCGGGGTTGGCGTACTCCAGCATCTTCGCCATCGTCTCCAGGGCCTGCTTGACCTCCGGGCCGTTCCAGTCGGTCTGGCCGGTCCAGAGCCCCTTGTACTTCTCCGGGCCCATGGTGCCGGCCAGGATGACCTCAAAGAGGTGGGTGGAGGCCCAGATGCCCACGTCGCCCAGGGCCAGCGGGGTGATGCCCTTGGCCTTCATCTGCTCTGCCAGGGCGAAGAACTCGTCAAAGGTCGCCGGGGGCTTCCAGCCGTTGGCCTCAAAGACCTTCTTGTTGTACCAGAGGACGTTGGCGCGGTGGATGTTGACGGGGACCGACCAGTAGTGGCCGTCGTAGGAGACAATCTCCAGCACGCCCTTCGGGAAGACGGTCTCCCACCCCTCCTGCTTGTAGAGGTCGTCCAGCGGGTCCATATAGCCGGTGGTGACCCAGGTGTCAATCAGTTCGCGGCCCATATGCACCTGGAAAGAGTCCGGCGGGTCGCCGCCCAGCATACGGGCCTTCAGCGCAGGCTTGGCCTCAAAGCCGGCCCCACCGGCAACGGTAGCGTTGATGATCTCCACATCCGGGAACTTCTGGTTGTAGAGTTCAAACAGTTTCAGAAGCCCGGCGGCTTCACCACCCGTCGTCCACCAGGAGAAGATTTCCAGTTGCTTCTTGGTGGGGGTTGGAGTCGGGGTCGGCTTGCAGGCGACCAGGAGCAACGCCAGCACCACGACAAGGCTCAGCATAGACCAGATGGTTCTGCGGGACATGGTTACTCCTCCTTGAAGTAATAACTGGGGATTTTGAGGATACTGAAGTTAGGAGAGTACAGGAGTCATAGTGGCTTTCTCCACGTATGGATACCACCTCCTTTCGGGAACCCGGACCATTGGGAACGCCCTGGGATTGGGACATCCAGGGGCAAAAATAGTATACTCCTGCTGGGGCGGTTGTCAAGTTTCAACGACGGAGGTCCCCTCACCCCACCCCCGCCGCCTTCACCTCACCCCCCGGCCCTCAAGTTGAGCCTTTTGGCCAGCGGATTGAAAGAAAATATATTTTTCATTGCGGCGGCGAAGCCGCCGCAATGAAAAATACTTTCTTTTTACCCCCTATCGCCGGTTCGGGGTGGCTTCTAAATCTTCTCTTCCACCCCTTCGCCTGAAAAGCCCACGTTCAGGAAGGGAAGAGGCCCACTGGCGCGAATCCCCGGAAAGGAGTACAATAGAACTCCGATTCGCCACCGGTCGGCGCCGGCTGACCGGTCGCCCGTTTGAGGAGTCCGATGTCTGCAGACCTGGCGATTGAAACCCACCATCTGGGGCGTATCTACACCATCCGCAACCGGCGGGAGCGGCGCATCCGCAAAGAGATTGTCGCCCTGCAGGATGTGAACCTGGAGGTGCCGCGCGGCGAACTCTTCGGCCTTCTGGGCCCCAACGGCGCCGGGAAGACGACGCTCATCAAGATTCTGACCACCCTGCTGGCCCCCACTACCGGCTGGGCGCGGGTCGCCGGGTACGACGTGGTGCGGGAACCCCAGAAAATCCGTCCCCGTATCAACATGGTCTCCGGCGGCGAGACCTCCGGCTACGGCCTGCTCACGGTGCGGGAGAACCTCTGGATGTTCGCCCAATTCTACGGCCTCCCCTCCCGGGAGGCGAACCGCCGCATTGAGGATTTGCTGCGCCGCATCGGCCTGGCCGACCGTATCCATACCAAATCTTCTGACCTCTCCACCGGCCTGCGCCAGAAGATGAACATCGTCCGGGGATTCCTCACCGACCCGGAGATTCTCTTCCTGGACGAGCCGACGCTGGGGCTGGATGTGAACGCCGCGCGGGATGTCCGGCAGTTCATCCGGGAGTGGATGGACGCCCATCCCGACCGCACCGTCCTCCTGACCACGCACTATATGGTGGAGGCCGACGAACTCTGCGACCGGGTCGCCATTATCAGCCAGGGGCGGGTGCTGGCCTGCGATTCCCCTGAGGCACTGAAGCGCCGCCTCCGGCGGGAGGCGCTCTTTGACATAGAAATTACCGCCCCCAACGGCCTGACGGCGGCGGCCCTGGAGGCCCTTCCCGGTGTCCGCAAGGCAGTGCTGAGCGACGCAGACGGCGGCGCGCTGCTGAAGTTGGTCCTGGCGGAGGATTCCGCCCTGCCCGGCGTCATCGGCGTCCTGACCGAGCGCGCGGTCCGGGTCCGCCACTTGACCAAGCGGGAGCCGACGCTGGAGGACGTGTTCGTGGAGTTGGTAGGACGCCCGCTGGCGGAGGAGGAGGGCCGGGATGAACCGTGAGGCCCGCCCCTTCCTCCCGCCCGTCCCCAAAGCCAGTGGCTGGCGCCTGTTCCTGAAGACGGTGGTCGCCCGGGCCTACCCTCGCGTCATCGGCCAGCAGCGGGAACGGTCGTGGATTTTCTTTGACGTCTTCCTCTCCATTCTGGCCGTCTCCGCCTACGTCTTCGTCTACCGGGCCATCGGGGCGCCGGAAGAGTACGTGGGCTTCGTCGTCGTCGGTGGCGCGATGACCGCCTTCTGGCTCAACGTCCTCTGGAGTATGTCCAGCCAACTCTACTGGGAGAAAGAATCCGGCAACCTGGCCCTCTACATTATGGCCCCCAACTCTATGATGGCCGTCCTGCTGGGGATGGCCCTGGGCGGCATCATCGCCACGGCGCTCCGCGCGGGGGCCATCCTCCTGGTCGGCAGCCTGATCTTTCATGTCCATTATACGGTGGGGAGTCTCCCGGCCCTGATCGCTGTCTTTGTCCTCACCCTGGCCGCCCTCTACGGGCTGGGGATGATGAGCGCGTCCCTCTTCCTGCTGTGGGGGCGGGAAGCGTGGCATCTGGCGAACCTGGCCCAGGAACCGATCTATCTTCTCTCCGGATTCTATTTTCCGGTCAAGAACCTGGGATTCTGGGTGGCGGTAGGGGCTTCCATTATCCCGCTGACACTGGGGCTGGACGCGATGCGGCAACTGCTCTTCCCTTCCGGCGCTGCGCTGGGGTTTCTCTCGGTCCCGGTGGAGGTCGGCGTGCTGGCGGTCCTGTGCGTCCTCTTTCTGGCCGCCGCGCGCGGGCTGCTGGGGTATATGGAGCGGGTCGCCGTCCGAGAGGGACGGCTGCTGGAGAGCCGGAGATGAGCCGGAACGTCTACTCGTCCGCTTCCTTCAGGGAGAGATGGGCTGCTGCCTGGCGGTCGTTCCGCGTCGCCACGTGGCTGGGATGGCAGATTGAGTCCAACTGGACCGACCCCTTCCTGTTTGCCGTCTACTCTATGGTGAAGCCGCTGGCCTCGGCGGCCATCCTGGTGGTGATGTACGGTGTCATCACGAACGGCCAGTTCCAGCACCCCATCTTCCCGTACATCTACCTGGGGAACGCGTTCTACATCTACGTCGGCGCAGTGATGACGGGGGTCTCCTGGGCGGTGATAGACGACCGGGAGCACTACCGGACGTTGAAGTACATCTACGTCGCCCCCATCCGTATCCCCGCGTACTGGCTGGGGCGGGGGGTGGCCCGTTTCCTGACCGGCTCCTTCGCCGTCCTCATCACTCTGGCCGCCGGGGTGCTCTTTCTCCACGTGCCGTTCCATCCCGCCCGGGTGAACTGGCCCCTCTTCCTGCTCTCGCTGACGCTGGGGGTGGTGATGCTGGCGCTGATGGGGCTGGTGCTGGCCAGCATCAGCCTGATGATTGCCCATCACTTTTTCCTCATTGGCGAGGCGGTGGCAGGCGCGCTCTACCTGCTCAGCGGGGCCATCTTCCCGCTGGAAGTCCTTCCGCCGTGGCTGCGGCCATTGGGGTTCGCAATGCCCATCACCTACTGGCTGGAACTGATCCGCCGTTCCCTGCTGGGGGACGTCGCGCGCGGCTTTCCCACCCTCTCCGGTTTCACGAACGGCCAGCTCCTGGGCATCCTGGCGGGCCTGTCCGTCCTCTTTGGGCTGATGGCGGCCGTCGCCTTCCGCCTGTGCGACCGTCAGGCCCGGGAGAAGGGCCTGATAGACCAGACGACGAACTATTGATGTAACTATTTGGCCTCACCCCTCCCCCAGCCCGAAGGGAGATTGCTTAAAAGTTAAGGCAAGGCAATAAACCACCAAGACACAAAGGCACAAAGGGTCTAAAGGGTGAAAAAGGGAGAAATTTTTCCGTTTCTTGGTGTCTTTGTGCCTTCGGGGTGACTTTTTAGGCGCCCTCCCGAAGGGACGGGGGAGGGGGGAGGCTGATTACGGCCCCTCCAGTTTGGCGACGAAACTCTCCAGCGTGTCGGAGCCGCGAATGCGGATGCGGTGGAGGGTGTAGAGGTTTTCGCGGGTGTGAATGCGGCCGTACTCCGTCGTCACCGCGCCCCAGTACCCGGCGGAGCGCACCACGGCGATCACATCGGCGTCGTACTGCCCGGATGGGTAGCAGAAGAAGCGCACCGGATGACCGGTGTGGTACTCCACCGCCTCCTTGATCCCCAGAATCTGGTAGACCAGAAACTCGTAGGACTTCCCGCGCAGGTCCACGTGGTCCCGTCCGTGCCCCTGAATCTCCATCCCGGCGTCCGCCATCTCCTTCATCATCCCCCAGTCCAGATACAGGGGGCTCCCGTAGTGGGCGGGGGTCGCCAGGACGAAGAACGTCCCCACGAACCCGTATTTCTGCAACAGAGGGAAGACGACCGTATAGGCGTCCCGGTAGCCGTCGTCAAAGGTCAGGATGACGGGCTTCTCCGGCAGGGGGCGCCCCTCCGTCAGGTGGAGGTACAGGTCGGTCAGGGTGATGGTGTGGTATCCGGCTTCGGCCAGGTACTGCAACTGGGCCTCAAACATTTCGGGGCGGACGGTCAGGTCCCGCCGGATGCGGTCTGCGTTCGGCGGCAGGTCCTCCACGTAGTGATACATCAGGATGGGGACCTCGGCGAACTCCGGCAGGGGGCCGGGGGTTGGGGTGGGCGTCGGGGTCGGGGTGGGGATGGGCGTCGGCGTTGGCGTCGGAGTGGGGGTCGGCGTGGGTGTGGGCGATGGAGTGAAGGTGGGCGGGACGGATGTCGCCGTCGGTGACGGTGAGGGAGTGGGAAACAGATATTTCAGGGAAACGGGGGGCAAGCGGGCGACAAACAAGGTCACCGCCGCCAGCACGCCGACGGGGAACAGGAAACGGGTCAGCCAGGAGGCACGCGCCATTGATCAGCCGATAGCCGATAGCCAGGGGCCGATAGCCGGTAGCCGACAGCAGAGGCGGCAGGCCGCCAACTACCGGCTACTGGCTCACCCCTACCGGCTAAATCCACCCCTGCTTCTTGCAGAAGTCGGTCAGGAAGGGGATGGTGACCCACTGGCCCTGGTAGGACTGGATGGCCAGGATGATGACGTAGACCAGCCAGGCGACGCCGATGATGCAGCCGACGAAGATGAAGCTGAGGACCAGTGAGAGTACCCAGCCAACGACTGCCAGGGCCAGGGACTGGACGGCGTTGTAGCGGATGAAGGGGCGGGACTTCTTGTCTTCCATCAGTAGGGCGATGAGGGCGACAATCCAGATGAGCCATGAGAGAAGGGCCCACAGTTTGTCGTCCTGAGTGACCTCTCCGTATCCTGCCTCGGCCATGGGGGTTCTCCTTTCTGGAAAAATTGGGGGAAACGGTAACATCTTGATTATAAAGCCTCTGACGGATTTGTCAAATCGCGCTGCGCCAGCGGGCGCCGGAGACGTCCTTGACAAATCCGCTATTCCGGGGCATAATTTGGGCCAACGGCGAGGCCCGCCGCTACGACAATTGATCCCACCAAAGGCGACGACGGAGAGGAGTAGGCGGAGGGATACCGACAGGGAGGCAGGACCGGCCCCCGCTTGTGTGCGGAGTGCATAGTTCGCAGTTCGCCACGGAGCGCAGCGGCGTTTCAGACGGCACTCCACTTCGTTCCGTGCCTTACTACGAACATAGCACCGTTCGTAGTCAGCCACGCAGCACAGCGGAGTGGCGTTGTTCGTAGTCAGCCACGCAGCATAGCGGAGTGGCGTCTGCGCCTATCCCGGACCGACTGAGAGTCCTGCCCGGAGGAAGCCCGCCGAAGTTCGCTCCCGAGCCGACGGGTGAACGGGTCTGGGTTGGTCCATTGGTATATTGGTAACCGGTATCCTGGTAGCCCCCTGACCATCTACCAATCCACCATCTACCAGCCCACCGACCCCAGTAGTCCGCTCCGCAAGCCCTGCGTTATCGGGGCAGCCGATCGCGCCTCCGGCGCTGTCGGCGCAACGAGGGGGTTCTTCCAGAACCAACCGGGGTGGTACCGCGGGAGTCCGGCGCTCTCGTCCCCAGGCGGGGCGAGGGCGTTTCTGTTATGGACGACAGACCACAGACTATAGACGATGGACGACAGACCGCCGACTACGGACGAGGGACGGAGGAGAGCGATGACGGAATACGCCCCACGAAACACGCCTCTGGAACAACTGGCCCAACTGGAGACGGAAGCCCTCCAGGCCCTGGAGCAGGTTCAGACGCCGGAGGACCTGGACCGGTGGTATCACACCTACCTGGGCCGGAAGGGCGCGCTGACGGCCATCCTGCGCTCGGTGGGAAGCCTGCCGCCGGAGGAGCGGCCTGCCGTCGGGGGGCGCGCCAACGAGGCCAAACGGCGACTGGAGGCCGCCTATGATGCCCGCGCCGAGGCCGTCCGTCAGGCCCAACTGGCGCGGGAACTGGAGGCCGGCGCCATAGACGTCACCCTGCCGGGCCGTCCGGTCGGGCCGGGCCATCTCCACATCACCACCCGCACCCTGCGCCAGATTTACGCCATCTTCGCCGAAATGGGCTTCCAGGTCTACGAAGCCCGGGACGTGGAGACCGATGAGATGAACTTCGGCCTGCTGAACATGCCGCCCCATCACCCCGCCCGGGAGATGTGGGACACCTTCTGGATCACCGATGAGGTCCTCCTCCGCACCCACACTTCCCCCGGACAGATTCGGGTGATGCGGGAGCGGTATCCGGAGCCCATCCGAGTCATCCTCCCCGGCAAGTGCTACCGGTACGAGCAGATTACCGCCCGCTCCGAGCATCAGTTCTTCCAGGTGGAGGGCCTGGCAGTGGGCCGCCATATCACGATGACCGATCTCATCGGCACGCTGACTGCTTTCGCCCGCCGTTTCTACGGCGCCGAGCGGCGCATCCGCATTCGCGGCTCCTACTTCCCCTTCACCGAACCCAGCATTGAGGCCGACATAGATTGCATCCTCTGCGGCGGCAAGGGCTGCCGGGTCTGCAAATACTCCGGCTGGCTGGAGATTGCCGGCGCGGGGATGGTCCACCCCGTCGTCCTGGCCAACGGCGGTTACGACCCCAACGAGTGGTCCGGCTTCGCCTTCGGACTGGGCGTGGAGCGCCCCGCTATGCTGAAGTACGGGATTGACGACATCCGCCTCTTTTACGGCAACGACCTGCGCTTCCTGCAGCAATTTGGATGAGTTGCCGACTGCAAGTCAGCCTCTCTGAGCCTGCGGCCGGAGGACGGCCTGCGCCGTCCTTCCGGGAAGCGTCGGCGGAGGCCGACGCCCGGCCAGGGAGGCCGATTTCCAATCGGCGCTGACTGCAAGTCAGCCTCTCTGGGCCTGTGGCCGGAGGACGGCCTGCGCCGTCCTTCGGGGAAGCGTCGGCGGAGGCCGACGCCCGGCGCAAAGCGTCCAGGGAGGCCGATTTCCAATCGGCGCTGACTGCAAGTCAGCCTCTCTAGGCCTGCGGCCGGAGGACGGCCTGCGCCGTCCTTCCGGGAAGCGTCGGCGGAGGCCGCCGCCCGGCGCGAAGCGTCCAGGGAGGCCGATTTCCAATCGGCGCCGACTGCAAGTCAGCCCCTTCGGGCCTGTGGCCGGAGGACGGCCTGCGCCGTCCTTCTGGGAAGCGTCGGCGGAGGCCGCCGCTCGGCGCGAAGCGTCCAGGGAGGCCGATTTCCAATCGGCGCCGACTGCAAGTCAGCCCCTCCGGGCCTGCGGCCGGAGGACGGCCTGCGCCCCTCATCCCTCCCCTGGCCCTTCGGGCCACCCCCTCCCCTCTCCTGACAAAAGTCAGGAGAGGGGAGGGGGTGCCGCCGGAGGCGGCGGGGGTAGGGTGAGGAAAACCGTAGCCCATCTTTGTGTCTCTGTGTCTTTGTGTGAGAACGATCAAGGAGGAACCGATGCGCGTCCCGCTCTCCTGGCTCAAAGAATACGTGGAGATCCCTATCCCTATCCCCCAACTGGCCGAACGGCTCACCCTGGCCG
>CALDFY010000086.1 GCA_937942115.1 uncultured Anaerolineae bacterium
ATGATGTACTGACCCCGGTAGGCCAGCACGGCCTGCTCCAGCGAAAGCCGTTCCGCCAGGGCATTGGTAGCATATACCCGCCATCCCAGCCGGCGGATGGCCCGCTCCAGCGCCGCCTCATCCACCTCCACCCTTATCCATACGGCTCGTTCCTGTCGGACGGTCGCTGGCCTTCCCCGGTAGGGCCGAACGGGCCGTTCCCTCACTTCTTCTTCATAACTCAGGCGCAACAGCCCCTGGGCCTGGTGCTGCTCAACCAGCGCTTCTGCCGCCCGCCGCAGAGATTCCACCTCCGAGAACCGTTTCTTCCCCCGGCCTCTCTCATTCAGGGCAGCCAGCGCCCTTTGGGCCTTCGCCAGCCGGGCTCTCAATGCTTCTTCCGCAGATTGCGCAGCCTTCAGCGACCGCAGCACCAACCGCCGTTCCGTCCAGCTGACGGTTTGACCATCCACCACCGCCGTCAGCCCCTCCAGCCGTTCGTACCCCTCGGCGATCTGTTCCCGTTCGCCGTTCTCCTTTTCCCGATAGATGGGCGTCAAGTCCTGTTCCCCCGTCCAAACTGGGGTCAAATACGCTTCCAGGACCTCCGGTGGCAGCTGGATTTCCGAGAGGGGACACAGGTAGAAGTCGCCGCCGGCCTGGATAAAGGCGCGGGTCTCCAACGCCCCCATCTTGCAGTCTCCGATATACAACAACCCCCGCCGCTCCAGCCCCTCCCGCACCTGGGTGATGGCCGGGATGTACAGCGGGTCGTCGGCTCGCTGTCCGGGCAGCACCGTTGTTGCCAGGGGCAAGCCCATCGGGTCCAGGGTGGAAAGCATCACCTTCACCTGAGGCAAGTCTGGCCGATGGTCTTTGCTGTGCCCAAACTGGAACAACCCGTCAGGGGTCACCGACCCATACCCGCTGGCAGTGGTGCTATCCAGCCGCACCCGTTGCGGGTTCAGCTCGTAGACGCGCAGCAAGTGTCCGTTCAGTGCCGCCTCAAACCTTTCCCAGGCAGCATCCTGGCCCAGAGCACTCAGCACGTCCGCCAGGCGGTCATCGCTGAAGTCCAGGGCGCGCACCTCCTGGCCGAGGCAACGGCTCAGCGTCTCCAGACGCTTCTCCGCCCAAGATTGGACGTGGCTCAAGCGGTGATCGCCCTCCGAAAGAATATAGGCCAACCAGACGGTGGCCGTCCACCCCAGACTAAGGCCCTGCCAGTTGCCGTGGGTGGGGAAGTATTCGTCCAGCAGGGATGGTATCCCCATTTGCTCCATCTGGGCCAGCAGCAGGGGGATGTCATCCACCCGTTCATTGGTCACTGTTGGTCTCTCACTCATACCGATAGTTTACCTCAATTCTCAAAACTGGCCTAAATTTGAGCGAACCATGGGTGCTGAATCTGCAATCCGCTGAATCTGCAATCTTGAATCTGCAATCTGCTGAATCTGCAATCTTGAATCTGCAATCTGCTCTACTTCAACCGGGCCAGTAACTCCTGCTTCTCCCGCTCAAACTCTTCCTGGGTGATGACACCGCGCCGGCGCAGGTCGTCCAGGCGGGCCAGCAGGTCCGGCACGTCCTCAGGATGGGTCTCGGCGGGCCGCTCCGAATATGCCGCTTTCTGGTCCATCATCGTGGTCTTGAACCGGATGGGGTGGGCGATGCGGCGGAAGATGTTGACGCCGATGTCGGCGCCGGTGATGATGCGGACGTCGCCGTAATCCAGCATCCGCCCCAGCACGCTCTGCTCCATCACCACGTCGTTGACCTTCTCCAGCGAGGAGTCGGAGACGTGTTTCTTATAGACCCCCCGGACCTCCATCACCCGCCGGTTGGTGACGATGTACTGCTCGTTGCGCCAGGTGATGAAGCGGGCCAGGAAATGGCCCAGGGGGATGAGGAGCAGCAGCAGACCCAGCAGAGGGAAGGGAGGGGCGATGAGCGCGCCGCCCACAGAAAGGGCGATGATGACGATGGCGGCCCCCAGGTCTATCAGGATGACCGGGAGGAAGGAAACCCAGTGCGGCCGGGTGACGAATACGATGCGCTCATTCTGGGCCAGCAGTCGGTCTATGTAGCCCATAGGTGACTCCTGTAATTTGGACGTGCCGGGCACCTTTGGAAAGTGCCCGGCACGTCCATTGCGCAGGGAGGGGTTACGTCAGGATACTCTGGAGCCGCATGGCCAGCCCCATGTCGCCGGTCACGCGGATTTTGCCCTGCATGAACGCGCTGACCGGGTTCAACTGGCCGCTGGCCATAGCCACAAAGTCGGCTGCGTTCATAGAGAGGGTGACGTTCGGCGTAGCCGTCTGGCCTTCCTCCACTTTGGCCTTCCCCTCGCCGATGGTCAGGGTCCACTTGCCTCCTCCCTCCCCGGAGAGGTCAAAGAGGACCACTCCGCTGAACCCCGCCAGACGGGAGGGGTCCAACCCGGTAATCCGTTGAAAGACGTCCTGAACACTGGTGGCGGCCATAGTCGTTCCTCCTGAAAGTGGTAGGATGAATCTGATGCTACTGTGGTTGTATCACAAAACCGCCTGTTGTCAAGTCCAGCCGCTCCTGATGGAGAGGCAACCCTCGCGGTGGCCCCTGGGCGCTGACTGAAAGTCAGCCTCCCTGGGCCTCCGGCCGGAGGACGGCCTGCGCCGTCCTTTCAGGGAAGCGTCAACGCAGGTTGACGCCCGGCGCGAAGCGTAGGGGCAACCCTCGCGGTGGCCCCCAGGGGAGGCCGATTTCCAACCGGCGCCCAGGGCGGCGGAAGCGGGGCAACCAAACCGGGCCTTCAATGGATGCATATGGGGCAGGGGCCAGCCCTGGCCGTATTCCTCACCCCTCCCCGCCGCCTTCGGCGGCACCCCCTCCCCTCTCCCGAACGAAGTTCGGGAGAGGGGAGGGGGCAGGGGGTAGGGTGAGGCGGTGACGACTCCTGTGCGGATATGGGGGTTCGTGGTATAATCTGCTTCGGTGTGAGCGGAGGCGACATCCCCGGGAGGGAACCATGATATCCAGAAACCCGCGCCCGTTCCTGCTGGTGCTGGTCCTGATCCTGCTGACGGCCTGTCGGGGAACCTCGTCGGGCGTCCTCTTTTACGACCGCTTCGGCAACCCCGATAGTGGCTGGGGGAGCGAAAGCCGGGAGTCTTACGACCGGGGTTACCAGGAGGGGGAGTATTTCATAGAGGTCTACGATCCCGAATGGTTCGTCTGGGCCGGGCCGGGAAAGCGGTTCGGTGATGTGGAGGTCAGGGTGGATGCCCGCCGCGTCTCCGGATCAGGGGGCCATTTCGGCCTCATCTGCCGCTACCGGGCCCCCGCCAATTTCTACTACTTCGCCATCACCGACGACGGCTACTACGCCATCATGCGGGTTCGGGATAGCCACCCCAAGATTCTCAGCGGCGCGGGCTTCCTGCCCTCTCCCGACATCCCTGCCGGCGCGGCCGTCTACCGCCTCCGCGCCGTCTGCCAGGGAGAGCGCCTCCAGTTGTTCGTCAACGACCGGCTCATCGCCTCCGTCACCGATAAGACCTTCAGCCGGGGCGACGTGGGCCTGGGGGTCGGCTCCGGGCCGGAGGGCTCCATCCGCGTCCATTTTGATAATTTCAAGGTGACCGCGCCCGAGCCCGAGGAGGAGGAATGACGAGAGGATTCGGAATCCTGGGTGTTCTCTGCCTGGCCCTCCTGCTGAGCGGATGCGGTCGGGGAGACGGTCTCCCCTGGGAGGAGGACTTCTCCGCCCCCGGCGCCTGGAAACTGGAGTCGGACGCCGCCGCCCGGGTGACGATGGAGGGGGGCGTCCTGCGCATCGCCATCGCGGCCCCTAACCAACTGGCCTGGGCCTCGGCGGGGAAAGACCTGCGGGATTTCCGCCTGACGGTGGAGGCCTCCCAGGTCGCCGGGCCCGATGATAACGAGTACGGCGTCCTGGTGCGGATGCAGGACCCCCGGAATTTCTACGCCTTCTCCGTCAGCGGCGATGGCTATTTCCTGGTGAGCCGGTTCGTAGACGGCGTCCGTCAGCCCCTGGGGGCCGACTGGTCCCCCTCCGACGCCGTCCACCCCGGCACCGGTACCAACGTTCTGGAAGTCGTCGTCCAGGGGAACCGGTTGACGTTCATCGTCAACGACCGGCAACTGGCCCAGGTGGAGGACGACCGGTTCGTCCACGGCGATGTTGGCCTCTATGCGGGCAGTTTCTACGAAGGAGGAGTGGAGGTCCACTTTGACAACCTCCGGGTCACCGCTCCGTAGGCCGGAGGATGAGGACTGGGCCGCAGGCCATCTGGAGGGGCTGGCGGTGTTCCTGGTCGCTCTGCTGGCCTTCTTGGGCGCTTTCGGCCTGGTACTGGCCTACGAGGCCTGGTGCGCCGACCGTATCTACCCCGGTGTGTGGGTGGGGGAAGTCCCGGTGGGCGGATTGCGGCCGGAGGAGGCGGCCCGACGGCTCCGGGAGCGCCTGACCGTCCCCCCCATCCGTCTGGTTGGCCCGGGGCAGGTCTGGGACGCCCCCGCCGCCGACATCGGCCTGCAACTGCTGGCGGATGCTACCGCACGCGCCGCCTTCCAGGTGGGGCGGGGCCCGGAGGACGGCCCCGTCACCCACCTCCTGCTCCTCATCAAGGGCCGCTCTGTCTCCCCGATATTCTCCTTTGACGAATCGGCGGCCCGCCTCTACCTGCAGGCGCTGGCGAAGGGGATAGACGTTCCGCCGGAGGACGCCACCTTCACCCTCCAGGGGCTGATTCCGGTCTCCACCCCGGCCCGCCCCGGCCGCATGCTGGATGTGGAGAGGGCGCTGGCGGACCTCCGCCGGTCCCTCCAGAACCCCGGGGGGGCTCAGGTGGAACTGGTCATCCGGGAGGTCCCGCCGCAAGTGACCGACGCGGAGGCCGCGCGCGTCCGGGCGGAGGCCCTGCTCTCCGCGCCGTTCACCCTGCTCCTCCCCGACCCCCGCCAGGGCGACCCCGGCCCCTGGCTGCTGGCGCCGGAACGGCTGGCCGGTATGCTCACCACCACCGTCCAGGGCGGCCATTTCGCCATCACCCTGGACCGGGAAGCGCTCCGGGCAGTTCTGGAGGAGATCGCTCCCTCTCTGGCGATAGAACCGGTGGACGCCCGGTTTCACTTTGACCGGCGGACGGGCGGACTGGTGCCCATCTCCCCCTCGTCGCCCGGACGGGCGCTGGACGTGGAGGCCAGCATAGAGAACATTCTGGCCGCCGTCGCCGCTGGTCAGCATACGGCGCCCCTCGCGGTGCGCGCCGTCCCGCCCCGCTACCCCGATACCGCCACGGCGGAGGAACTGGGCATCCGGGAACTGGTCGCCGAGGGGGACTCGTATTTTATCGGTTCCCCCTCCGGCCGGGACCACAACATCCGTCTGGCGGCCAGCAAGTTTGACGGGTTGGTCATTGCGCCGGGCGAAACCTTTTCCTTTAACCGCTACCTGGGGGAAGTGAGCGCAGAGGCCGGGTATGACGAGGCCTATGTCACGATGGGGGAGCAGTTAGCCATAGAGGTCGGCGGGGGGATCTGTCAGGTCTCCACCACCGTGTTTCGGGCCGCGCTGCGCGGGGGGTATCCCATCGTGGAGCGCTGGGCCCATTACCACCGGGTCGGCTACTACGAACTGCGTGGCCACGGTCCGGGGCTGGACGCCACCATCTACGCGCCCCTGGTGGACTTCAAGTTTGTCAACGACCGCCCGACCGCGCTGCTGATAGAGACGGAGGTGGAGGAGGCCAACCACCGGCTGATTTTCCGGTTCTACTCCACCGATGACGGACGGCGCGTGGAGATCCGGGGCCCCGTCATCACGGATGAGAGGGAGCCAGGCCCGCCCATCTACCAACTGGATGAGAAACTCCCGCCGGGGACGGTAGTGGAGTGGCAGAAGGCGCAGAAGGGGTTCACGGCGACGGTGGAGCGGTGGGTGTACGATGCGGCGGGGAATCTGCTCTACCACGATGTCATTGTCAGCAAGTACGCGCCGCGCCGGGCGGCCTACCACTACGGCCCCGGCTATCAACCGCCGGAGGGATGAGTGGCATATGTTTCTCACCCCTCCCCCTGACCCCCCCATAGGCGTTAACTTAAGGGGCTGCGCCAGTTGGGTCGCCGCCTCGGGCGCTGACTAAAGCCAGCCTCTTTGGGCCTTCGGCCGGGTCCCTTCACTTCGTTCGCAACCAGGTCGGCCTTCGCCGACCTCCTGAGAAGGGCGCCAACGCAGGTTGACGCCCGGCGCGAAGCGTAGGGGTAACCCTTGCGGTTGCCCCCGGAGGAGGCCGATTTCCCATCGGCGCCCGAGGCGGCGGGAGCGGAGAGCCGAAGCCAGCCTTAAGTTAACGCCTATGGA
>CALDFY010000087.1 GCA_937942115.1 uncultured Anaerolineae bacterium
CGGGCGGCGAAGCCGCCCGCCCAAAAATCCCCTTTCTTCCCCCCTTTCCCCAGAGCGGAGCGATGGGGAGAGGGGGGCAAGGGGGGTGAGGGGCAAAGAAGCCCGCCGCCCCCCAGAACAAGGGGGGCGCAAAAAACCTACACTTGTGAGGGAGAGGGGAGGGGTGGCCCGAAGGGCCGGGGTAGGGGTGAGGCTGAATAGTTACGGCGAAAATACCACCGAGGAGGTATCCCATGTTAGTCGGCGAACGGATGACCCCACGCCCTATCACCGTAACCGAGGAAACGTCCCTCCCTGAGGCGCTGGAACTGATGCGGAAGGAGAAAATCCGCCGTCTCCCGGTCCTGGATAAACACGGGAAACTGGTGGGCATTGTCACCGAACTGGACCTTCTGCGGGCCTCTCCCTCCCCGGCGACCACGCTGAGCATCTACGAAATCCCCTACCTCCTCTCCAAAGTTAAGATGCGAGACATTATGACCCGCAAGGTCATCACGGTCACCGAGGACACCCCCATAGAAGAGGCGGCCCGCATTATGGCCGATAACAAAATCGGCGGCCTGCCCGTGATGCGGGACGACAAACTGGTCGGCATCATCACGGAGACGGACATCTTCAAACTGATGCTGGAACTCTTCGGCGCCCGCCAGAGCGGCATCCGCGTGACCCTCTCCGTGCCCGATGAGAAAGGCGTCCTGGCCCGGGTGACCGGCAAGATTGCCGAAATAGGCGGCAACATCCTCTCTCTGGGCACCGCGATGGGCGAGGATCCGACCACCAGCATCTTGATCCTCCGGGTGGCGGATGTCTCCGAAGAGGCGCTGGTGGCGGCGCTGAACGGTCTGGGCGGCGGCATCCGGGTCACCCACTCCCGCACCTGCACCCTGCCCGTCTGCCCGACCGGATAGACTCCATTCGGAGGCAGGGCCGGGGGAGGGGCACAGGCGTTAACTTTAGGCGCCGCGCAGGTTGGGTTGCCGCCTCGGAAGCCGACGGAAGTCAGTCGCCCTGGGCCTTCCCCCCCCGCCGCCTTCGGCGGCACCCCCTCCCTCTCCCGAACTTCGTTCGGGAGAGGGGAGGGGGTAGCGGCGCAGCCGCTGGGGGTGGGGTGAGGAGCGGGCGGCCCGCCCAGGAGCACGCAATGGACATCCCGAACCTCCGCTGGTGGGGGTGGGGCACCCTGGATCGCTCCTACCCCCTGGAGAACCGACCGCGCTTCTGGCCTACGCTGCGGGCCTGGCTGGAACTGCCCGAAGACCTGACGGAACGCCCGCCGGTTCCGCTGGAATCGGTCCAACTCCGCCCCTCCCGCCTGGACGACCCGGTCCTGGCCTCGCTGCGCCGACTGGTCGGAGAGGAGGCGGTCCGGCTGGACCGGCGCGCCCGCGTGGAGCACGCCTGCGGCAAGGCCTACCGGGACCTGGTGCGCGTGCGGGCCGGCCACATCCCCAACCCGCCGGATGCCGTCGTCTATCCGGCCGATGAGGGACAGGTGGCGGCGGTGGTCGCCTGGGCCGCCGACCGGGACATCCTCGTCATCCCCTTCGGCGGCGGGAGCACCGTCCTGGGCGCCGTGGAGCCGCCCCCCGACGACCGCCCCGCCATCAGCCTGGACCTGGCCCGGCTGGACCGGCTCATCTCCATAGACCCCGTCTCCCGGACCGCCCGCATTCAGGCCGGCGCGACGGGGCCGGAGGTGGAGGCGCAACTGAACGCCCACGGCTTCACCCTGGGCCACTTCCCCCAGTCCTTTGAGTTCTCCACCCTCGGCGGCTGGATCGCCACCCGGGGCGCCGGTCAGACTTCCACCGGCTACGGCAAGATAGAGCACATGACCCAGGCGGTCCAGGTCGTCACCCCGGTGGGCATCATAGAGACGCGCGACGTCCCCGCCGGCGCCACCGGCCCCAGCCTGCTGGAAATCCTGGTCGGTTCGGAGGGGGCCTGCGGCGTCATCACCCAGGCGACGATGCGCATCTCCCCCCGCCCCGAAGTCCAGGACTACCGGGGCTTCCTCTTCCACCGGCTGGAGGACGCCGTCGCCGCGCTGCGCGACCTGATGCAACAGGGCCCCTGCCCCACCATCGCCCGCCTCTCCGACCCCGAGGAGACCGCCGGTTTTGCCGCGATGGCCCACACCCACTCCGGCCTGCGGGCGCTGGGGGATTGGGCCGCCGACCGGTACCTGGCCTGGAAGGGCCACAGCCTGACCGGCGGGAGTTGCTTCCTGCTCCTGGGCTACGACGGCCGCCCGGAGGACGTCCGCCCCCGCTGGCGGCGCGCGACCGAAATCTGCCGGGACCACGGCGGCCTGCCCCTGGGCCGGAGTGTCGGCGAGTCCTGGAAACGGGAACGGTTCGCCCATCCGTATCTGCGGGATACCCTCTTAGGCGTCGGCGTTATGGTGGACACGCTGGAGACGGCCACCACCTGGTCCAACCTGCTCCCCCTTTACGAGGCGATGACGGCGGCCATCCGGGCGGCCATCCGGAATACCGGCGGCGGCCCCGGCTACGTGATGACCCATATCTCCCACAGTTACCCCTGGGGGGCGTCCCTCTACACCACCTTCCTGGGCCGCCAGGTGCCCGGAGCGGAGATAGAGCAATGGTGGGCGGTAAAGGAAGCGGCAACGGAGGCGATCTTAGCCGCCGGAGGGACCCTCAGCCACCATCACGGCGTCGGCCGCGACCACGCCCCCTGGCTCCGGGAGGAGGTCGGCCCCCTGGGCCTGAAAGTTCTGCAGGCCGTCAAGGCCACCCTGGACCCCACCGGCATTATGAATCCGGGGGTCCTGCTTCCGACTACTGACCACAGACCATAGACCACAGACCACGAAATACGGAGTACGGAATACTCAAGAATCCATGGAGCCCTTTCTCCCATCCAACCATCGGCCGTTTTCCGTTTCTGCTCGCGAAGAGAACCTGACCCGCCTCGCCGATGAGACCTTTGACGTCCTGGTCATCGGCGGCGGCATCACCGGCGCCGCCATCGCGCGGGACGCGGCGATGCGGGGCTTCCGCACTGCGCTGGTGGAGAAGGGAGATTTCGCCGTCGGCACCAGCAGCCGCTCCACCCGCCTGGTTCACGGCGGCATCCGCTACCTGGAGTACGGCGAGTTCCGTCTGGTCTTTGACGCCTGCACCGAGCGGCGCATCCTGCGCCGCATCGCCCCCCGCCTGGTCCGTCCCCTGGCCTTCCTCTACCCCCTCTACGCCGGTCAGCGCCCCCCGGCCTGGAAACTCCGCCTGGGCCTCACCCTCTACGACGCCCTCAGCCTGTTCCGCAACGTCCAGATGCACCGCTGGCTCTCCCCCGAGGAGGCCGCGCGCCGGGAGCCCCTGGTCGCCGGGCGGGGCCTGCTCGGCGTGGGCCGCTACTACGATGCCCAGGTGAACGACGCCCGTCTCACCCTGACCATGGCCCGCGCTGCCCACCTGCACGGCGCGGTGGTCGTCAACTATACCCCCGTCGTCGGCCTCATGAAGGCCGGGGGACGGGTCGTCGGCGCGCAGGTGGTGGACGCGCGCACCGGTCGGGAGATAGAAGTCCGGGCGCGCGGGGTCGTCAACGCCACCGGCGTCTGGACCGACCGGATCCGCGCCCTGGACGACCCCGATGCCCGCCCGATGATCCGTCCCACCAAAGGCATCCATCTTCTCATCCCGCGCGCCCGTCTCCCCCTCCACCACGCCGTCATCTTCACCTCTCCGCGCGATGGCCGCCATATGTTCGTCATCCCCTGGAAGGACTTCGCCCTCATCGGCACTACCGACACCGACTACCAGGGGAATCTGGAGAACCCCGCCGCCGATTCCGGCGACGTGGAGTACTTGCTGGAGGCCGTCAACCATCTCTTTCCCGGCGCCCGCATCGGCGAGGCGGACATCGTCAGCACCTTTGCCGGACTGCGCCCCCTGGTGGCCGCGCCGGGCCATCCCTCTGCCGTCTCCCGCACCCACGTCATCGTGGAGAGTCCTTCGGGACTGGTGACCATCACCGGCGGCAAACTGACCACCGCCCGCCGCATGGCCGAAGAGTTGACCGATCTCGTCCAGAAGCGGCTGGCCAAAATGGGCGTTCCGGCCCGGTCCGGTTGCCGGACCCGGGAGCCCCTGGAGGGCGCGCAGATAGAGACGGTGGAGATAGAGATGCCGGACGAGCGGGTGGCCCGCCATCTGGTGGAGACCTACGGCGGCGACGCCCGCTGGATTCTGGGCTACGTGGAGGAGAACCCCGCGCTGGGTGAGCCGATGGTGCCGGGATTGCCGTACCTGCTGGCGGAGGCCCTCTACGCCGTCGGGCACGAAATGGCCGTGACCCTCAGCGATGTCCTGATTCGTCGCACCCACGTCATCTACGATGCCCGCGATGGGGGCCTGAGCCGCGCGCGGGCCGTCGCGGAGGTGATGGCCCCCCGCCTGGGCTGGGACGAGGCAGAGGTGGAGCGCCAACTGGCCGACTACGCCGCGCAGGTGGCGCTGACCCGGAGTCCGTAAAGCGGGAAGGAAGCCAGAAGCAGGACGCAAGGGGTGAGAGGCGTGATGAACCCCTTACTTTCTGACACTGCCCTCGGAGCGGAGCGGGTCCGGCTGGCCCGTATCCGCCAGATGTCGGCGGGCGAGAAATTGGCCGCAGTAGACGCGATGGCTGCCCTGCTGCGAACGCTGGTGCTGGGCCGCATCCGGCAGTGCCACCCAGAGGCAACCCCTGAGGAGGTCCGTCGGCGGCTGGCAGAACAGATGCTGGGACCGGAACTGGCCCGAAAGGTCTATGGCGATGCAGGGTGACTTCATCGGATATTGTTCTGGCGAAACTGGAATGGTACCGCCTGGGAGGCGAGGTCTCCGACCGCCAGTGGCAGGACGTGATCGGCGTACTGGCGGTGCAGGCGGAGGGCCTGGACCTGGATTATCTCCGCCGTTGGGCGGAACAACTGGGCGTCCGGAACCTGCTGGAGCGTGCGCTGGCTGAGGCGAGATTGGCGTAGCACCGGGAGACCATGAAACGCCGTCGTACGGACTGGGCCGCCCTGCAGGGATGCGCGCTCACCGCATTCCTGCTCCTCTGGCTGATCGGAGCCGGACTGGTGGGCTATACCTTCGTCGCGCTGGGGCGGCAGCCCACCCCGGCCCCGGTGCCGACGCCGACTCCCACCCCCGACCCCTCCCCCACGCCGACGGCGACGGCAACCCCCACCCCGACGGCGACGCCGACCCCAACGCCGACCCCCAGCCCAACGCCGACCCCATCGCCGACGCCCACACCGACCGCCACGCCCACCCCGCGCCCCACCCTTATCTTCCGCGCGCCGCCGGGCACCCTGGTGGTCCCCTCCCCCTTCCCGATGCCCACGGCCGACCCCAACGCGCCGCCCGACGCGGCCGTCCCGACGCCCGTCAACCCCATCCCGGTCGCCGCCGACGCCGTCAATATCGTCGTCCTGGGCAGCGACAAGCGCCCCCACTGGACGGAGTGGCACACCGACGCCATCCACATCGTCTCCATCCAGCGCAACCGGGCCGCCGTCTCCGTCATCTCCATCCCGCGCGACCTCTACGTCTACATCCCCGGCGACGGGATGAACCGGATCAACATGGCCGACTACCACGGCGAGGCCACCGGCTACCCCGGCGGCGGGTGGGCCAACCTGCGGGATACCCTCCTCTACAATCTGGGCATCCGCGCCGACTATTACGTCCGCACCGACTTTGACGGCCTCATCGGCATCGTGGACGCGCTGGGCGGCATAGACGTCCCCGTCCACTGCCGCCTGAGCGACCACTGGCCCTACCCCGACGCCAGCGGACAATATCCCATTTTCACCCTGGAGCCGGGCGTCCACCATCTGGACGGCGAACAAGCCCTCTGGTACGCCCGATCCCGGATGACTACCAGTGTCTTCTCCCGGGACCGCCGTCAGCAACAGGTTCTGCAGGCCATCTGGCACAAACTCCGGGACGGCGGCTGGCTGGCGCAGATTCCCACCCTCTGGGACCAGTTCCAGAGCATGTTCGTGACCAACCTGGACCTGCCCACCGTTCTGGACCTGGCGCGGGTGGCGTTCTTCCTGCAGGAGCAGAACATCCGCTACTACAACATCGGCGCCCGGCACGTGACGCCCTGGGTGACCCCCTGGGGTGGGAACGTCTTCCTGCCCCGGTGGGAGGAGATAGAGCCCATACTGGCGGAGGCGATGGCGCCGCCCCCCGAGGGCCGCCTGACCCGCACCTTTCTGCCGGTGGAAGTCTGGAACGGGACGCCCAACCCTGACTGGGACCTGCTGGCGGTGGACCGGTTGGTCCGGGCCGGCTTCCCGGCTATGCCGGGTCAACCGGACCGGCGGGACTATCCCCAGACGATGCTGATTGTCTTTCGGGAACATGCCAAAGGGATGGGCGTGGAGGACCTGAAGCGGATGTTCGGAATTCCGGAGGAGCGGGTGTCCTACCAACCCAACTGGGGCACTGCCTACGGCTTCCGCCTGATTATCGGCGCCGATTATCAGACGTGCTATGAGCGGTAGACCACAGACGACAGACCATAGACCACAGACGATAGACCATAGACGACAGACCACAGACGACGGGGGGCCGTGGTCGGTGGTCGGTGGTCGGTGGTCGGTAGTCGTGGTGAAAGGCGGCGGCGATATGGGCACGGGCGCGGCCTGGCGGCTTCACCGCTGCGGCTTCCGCGTCCTGGTCACCGAGATCGCCCAGCCCACTGTCATCCGCCGGACCGTCGCTTTCGCCTCGGCGGTCTATGAGGGAAGCATCACGGTGGACGGTGTGACGGCGCGGCGGGTGGAGGACGAGGCCGGCATCCGGGCCGCCTGGGCCGCCGATGAGGTCCCCGTGGTGGTGGACCCGCAGGCGGAATGGGTGGTGCGCCTGCGCCCCCTGGCGGTAGTGGATGCCATTATGGCCAAGCAGAACACCGGCACCCGCATCACGGATGCGCCCATCGTGGTGGCGCTGGGGCCGGGGTTTGTCGCCGGGGTGGATTGCCATGCGGTGGTGGAGACCCACCGGGGCCACAACCTGGGGCGGGTCATCCTGGAGGGGAGCGCCGCGCCGGATACGGGGATCCCCGGCGAAGTGGGCGGTGAGAGCGCGCGCCGGGTCCTGCGCGCCCCGGCCGACGGCGTCTTCTGGGGCGTCCGCGCCATCGGCGACCGGGTGCGGGCGGGCGAGGTGGTGGCCTACGTGGACGACGTCCCGGTCATCTCCCCGTTGGACGGCGTCCTGCGGGGCCTGCTCCACGACGGGCTGAAGGTCCCTGCGGGGCTGAAGGTGGGGGATGTGGACCCCCGGGCTGTCGTGGCCCACTGCTTCTCCATCTCGGATAAGGCGCTGGCAGTCGGCGGGGGGGTGCTGGAAGCGGTCTTCTTCCTGGCCCGTCGCGTTGCCTTCACCGCAGAGGGCACAGAGAACGCAGAGAGATTTTATTGAACTTCGTCTCTTGCCATCTTTTCCCGCCAATCATCCACTGGAGAGAAACAGGCGGGCGGCATAAGCCGCCCGCCTGTTTTCTTCGGTTGTCCGGATGGTTTAGAAGGCGAAGTGGATAGCCTGGCTGGCGACAACGATCCAGGTGATCAGCATGGCGATAAGGAAAGTCGGGAACATCAGGAAGCAAGGCTAACATCTGTTATATCATTCTAATCCTTTTTCAAGGCATCCGTCACCAGACTCTGACAATTTATGGGTAATATAAAAAGGCAGGATGCAGGGAACGATCCAGATAGTTGCAACAGGCTTCATTCTGCCACGGGAGGGGAAACTTGGAGGCGGCTCGCAGGGAGAGCCCGGTCGTGCAGAGTAACCGCATCAGGGAGAAGATAGCGCAGGCACTGCGCCATCCCCCTATCGGACTGGCAGTGGCGCCGCTGCCGTTCCTGGATGCAGGATGTATCGGGCTCAGCCTGTGGGGCGCTTACTCCCTGCGATTCCAGGTCCTCCCTTACCATAACCCGGTCTCCCTGGATTTTTACTTTCACCTGACCCTCCTGACCATACCCACGTGGCTGGTCATCTTTGCTCTCTACCGTCTGTATGACCGCGAAACTCTCTTCGGCGGCTTGCAGGAATACACCGGTGTCGTGAACGCCTGTACCGTCGGGCTGGTGGGGATGATCCTCTACGGCTTCCTGGACCGGCAGGGGACGGAGGAGATTTCGCGCGGCTGGCTGATGCTGGTCTGGGGGCTCTCTGTCCTGACGGTGGGGACGACCCGTTTCCTCTACCGGCGCCTCATCTACCGTCTCCGGCGGCGAGGGCTGTTCACCCGTCGGGTGCTCATCGTGGGGACCAACGACGAGGGACGCGGTGTCGCCGACCAGTTGCGAGCGGCCCCCCAGGCCGGAATGCACGTCGTCGGCTTCCTGGACCCCCGGGGGTCTTCCGAACGCTCTATAGATGGCCTGCCGGTGTGGGGAGAGTTGAACACGCTGGGAGAACTGGTCCGGCGATGGGGAATAGAAGAGCTCATCATTGTCCCCACTGCCCTGCAACGGGAGGAATTGCTGGAACTGTATCGGGACTGGGCCCGGGAAGAGCACCTGCGCATCCGCCTCTCGTCCGGCCTCTACGAACTGTTCACCACCGGTGTCCAGGTGCAGGAGGTGGGATTTGTCCCTCTGGTCAGCCTGAACCGGACCCGCATTACCGGGATGGACGCCCTGATGAAAGCCGCGCTGGACTACGTCGGCGCAGCGCTTCTGCTGGTGCTCCTTTCTCCTCTTTTCCTGCTCATCGCGGCGGCCGTCCGGGTGGATTCACCCGGGCCGATTATCTACCGCCGGCGCGTGGTGGGATTGAACGGGCGCATCTTTGATGCCTACAAATTCCGCACGATGATGGTGGACGCGGATGCTTATCTGGAAAGCCACCCCGAACTGAAGCGGGAGTGGGAAGAGACGGGAAAAATCCGCAATGACCCGCGCGTCACGCGGGTGGGGAAGTGGCTTCGCCGGACCAGTCTGGACGAATTGCCCCAGTTGGTCAACGTCCTGAAAGGACAGATGAGCCTGGTCGGGCCGCGCATGATTACCCCCGCCGAACTGGCCCGCTTTGGCCGCTGGCAACACAACCTGCTGACCGTCAAACCCGGCCTCACCGGCCTCTGGCAGGTCAGCGGACGGGCCGACCTTTCGTACGAGGAGCGGGTGCGGCTGGATATGTACTATATCCGCAATTACACCATTTGGCTGGATTTGCGGCTCCTGCTGCACACCATCCGGGTGGTGCTCCAGGGAAAAGGAGCGTACTGATGAATACCCCAGGAGGCCCTATGCTGATTATGGCCCGCGCGCCGGTGCGGATCAGTTTCGGCGGCGGGGGAACGGACATCCCGGCCTACTACGAGCGACATGGCGGGTTCGTCGTCAGCACGACGATCAACTATTACGTCTATACCATCCTGACCCCCGGTCAGCCGGATGGGGTGCAGATTTTCTCCGCCGACTATCGGTCCTTCACCCAGCGCCCGATCTGCGAAGACCTGATCTGGGATGGGGACCTGAGCCTCCCGAAAGCCATCGTCTACTATTTCAACATTCGGGATGGGTTGACAGTCTTTCTGGCTTCTCAGGTCCCGCCGGGGACAGGATTGGGCTCATCGGGGAGCGTGGCGGTCTCTATGATCAAAGCGTTGGCGTTCTGGTGTGGGCTGGACCTGGGCCCAAAAGAGGTGGCCGAACTGGCCTGTTTCATTGAGATTCACAAACTGGGGATGCCCGTTGGCAAACAGGACCAGTACGCTGCGGCGTTTGGAGGATTAAACTGCTACACCTTCCTCCGCGATGAGGTCCGGGTAGAGCCCCTGCGGATGCCCCCTCAGGCCCGCCAGGAACTGGAACAGGGTTTGATGCTTTTCTTCACCGGCATCTCCCGCCAGTCCTCCACCATCCTGAAGCGACAGCAGGAGGCCAGCCGGAAAGGGGACCGCGAGACCATTCGCCGCCTGACGGCCATCAAGGAACTGGGACAGGAAATCCGGCGCGCGCTGGAAGACGGAGACCTGTGGACATTCGGGGAATTGCTGCACCGCTCCTGGATGGAGAAGCGCCGGGTGGCGGAAGGGATCACCAACCCCGAGTTGGATCGGTGTTACGAGGTAGCCCGCGAGGCCGGAGCACTGGGAGGGAAGATGACGGGTGCCGGCGGCGGTGGATTCCTGATGCTCTTCTGTCCGCCCGCCCGCCAGGACGGGGTCACCGAGGCACTGACGGCTCTCGGGCTCCAGCGGCGTCCGTTTGCCTTTGAGGATGAGGGGGTCCAGATTATGCAGGGCATACCGTGGACCCGTTCCTCGCCCCGCTACCCGTTTGGCGTCATCTCCCAGTCCGTGGGAGCCGGTTCGTCGGGGTTGCCCAGGTAGGGAAACAGCCTTTCCGCAGTCTATCCAACTCTTGTTGACAGGAGCCTGGAGTGGTGGAAGAGGTTCGCCAGTATCTGACCGGAGTTCAGGAAGTTCTGGGCCGGATTCCCCTGGGAGCGCTGGAAGAGGCCATAGATGTCCTGCTCAGCGCGGTGTATGTGGGGAGTACGGTCTTTACGATGGGCAATGGCGGGAGCGCGGCCACCGCGTCCCACTTCGCCTGTGACCTGGCAAAGGGAGCCATTGTCCCAGGGGGGCCTCGTTTTCGGGTCATCGCCCTGACGGACAATGTTCCTCTCATCACGGCCTGGAGCAACGACGTGGCCTATGAGGACATCTTCGCAGAGCAATTAGGCAACCTGATGGTTCGGGGGGATGTGGTGGTCGCGTTCAGCGGCAGCGGGAATTCTCCCAACGTCCTGCGGGCCGTCGCTCTGGCCCGCCAGCGGGGAGGGATCACCATCGGCTTCTCCGGATTTGACGGTGGGCAGTTAAGCCGGATGGTGGACGTTCCCGTAGTGGTCCCCTGCCATTGCATGGAGCAGATTGAAGACGTCCATCTGGTCCTCTGCCATCTGACGGCTACCGCTCTTCGCCAGCGGCTGCAGCGGATTGAACCACCTCTCTCGCTGAGCATTTCGTACCCGACCTCACGGGAAGCGGTCATCCCAGGCCTCGGTTCGGTGTAATTCCCTTTCCCAGGTGTCTCCGATGCAACGGGCCGTATTTATTGACCGGGACGGCGTGATTTGTCGCAACCGTAAGGACCACGTGAAATCCTGGGAGGAGTTCGTCTTCCTTCCGGGCATACGGGATGCCCTGGTCCGGTTGGGCCGCTCGGACTTCCTGGTCATCGTGATCACCAATCAGGCCATCATCAACCGGGGCATCGTGTCTGTAGAAGTCGTGGAGGGCATCCATCGTCGGATGGTGCAGGAAGTGGAAGCCGCAGGTGGGCGGATAGATCGGGTGCTCTATTGCCCCCATCGTCCCGACGAGAACTGCGGTTGCCGCAAACCACAGCCGGGGTTGCTCCTCCAGGCGGCGGGGGAGATGGAAATTGATCTTTCCTCTTCCTGGCTCATCGGTGATGCGCTGAGCGATATGGTGGCCGCGCGGCGGGCCGGTTGTGGGCGGTACCTGGTGTTGACGGGCCGGGGGCGGCGGGAACTGATTCGCTGCTGGCGGATGGGCGAGCAGGGATTCCGGGTCGCGCTGAGCCTGGACCACGCCGTCCGCTCCCTCCTGCGGACGGGGTCGGTTTCGGGGCGCGTTCCACTGCCGGTCTGGGGTGGTCAGTAGGGATGGAGCGGAAGCCCGTTATATCTCGCGAAGCGGATGCGGCCGCCGTCGCCGCCCGGGAAGGCCCTCTCCGCTATTACCTGCGCGGTCAATCCACCAGCCTGGCCCGATATGTTCTGGAGCAGACCCTTTTTGCCCTTCTGGGGGGCATTCCAGGACTGGTGGGCATTGGGTTGCGCGCGCTGGCTTACCAGGTCATCCTCTCCAGCAGCGACTGGCCCGTCATAGAAGACCACGTCCGACTGGCGCAACCCGCCAACATCCACCTGGGGCGACAGGTCTATCTGGACCACGGCGTCTATCTCCATGCCTGTCCCCAGGGCATTTTCATCGGCGACCGCACCTTCGTGATGCACGGTTCCGAACTGCACGTGTACAACTTCCGGGGGCTATCCCACTCCGGCATCTGGGTCGGTGAAAACGGCTTCATCGGCGAGTTCTGCCTGATTCGCGGGCAGGGAGGGGTCCACATCGGCCGGTCGGTCCTGCTGGCCCCCCGGGTGCAGTTGCTGGCGGTGGAGCACATTTTCCGGGACCCCAGCCGTCCGGTGATGGAGCAGGGCATCATTGCCCGGGGTATTCAGATTGGGGACGGGGCCTGGATCGGCGCCGGGGCCATCGTCCTGGATGGGGTGACGGTGGGGGAGGGGGCGGTAGTGGGGGCCGGCGCGGTGGTGACCCGCGATATTCCGCCCTTCGCCGTTGCTGTCGGGGTGCCCGCGCGGGTGATCCGCCAGCGGGAGGTGCCACCTGCACCACCTGAACCCCCTCCCCCGATGCCGGAGTATCCGCCGCGATTGTGGAGATAACCCCGTGCCAGGCACTTCCAGAAGTGCCTGGCACGTCCCATCGTTTGCTTCAGGAGTTAGAAGATGAACGTCCTTTCAATCGTCATACCCGCCTACAACGAGGAGCGGGGCATCGCCCAGATCATTGAGCGCACCCTCTCCATCCGCCCACGGCTTCGGGAAGTGGGCGTGGAGGAGATGGAACTGCTGGTGGTGGATGACGGTTCCCGCGACCGGACGGCGGAAATCGCGGCCTGTTACCCGGAGGTCCGCCTGATCCGTCACACGGTCAACCAGGGGTACGGTGCCGCCCTCAAGACCGGTTTCAACCACGCGCAGGGGAATCTGCTGGGGTTTCTGGACGCCGACGGGACCTATCCGCCCGAATACTTCCCCGAACTCTGCCAGGTGGCTCTGCAGGGGGATGCCGAACTGGTCATCGGCTCCCGGATGTCCGGCGCGGAAAGCGAGATGCCGCTGGTCCGGCGGGTGGGCAACGTCCTCTTCGCCGGACTGGTCAGCATCCTGGGCAACCATCGCGTCCGGGATAGCGCCAGTGGGATGCGGGTCATCCGGCGGGAAGTGCTCTCCCGCCTCTACCCCCTGCCCGACGGGTTGAACTTCACCCCGGTGATGAGTACGCGCGCCATTCACGAAGGGGTGCGGATGCGGGAGGTGGCCATCCCGTACAAGGAGCGAGTCGGACGGTCCAAACTGAACGCGCTGCGGGACGGCGTCCGCTTCCTGCGGACCATCATCTGGACCGCTCTCAACTACAATCCGGTGCGGGTCCTGGGACTGGCCGGGCTGGGGCTGGGCGGGGTGACGGCCCTCATCGGCGCGGTCATCCTCGGTATGCGCCTCTCCGGCATCACCCGGCTGGGCCCATGGGGTGTCGTTGCCGTTTTCATTGCTACTCTCTCCGCCGTCGCCGGGGTCACCCTCTTCTCCCTGGGCGCGACCTTCAACTATTTGGTCTCGCTGTTTCACAAACGGCCCATCCGCCAGGGACTTTTCGGCAACCCTGTCTTTGACCGTCCACTGGAGCGCCATTTCGGCTGGATAGGGCTGGTGGCAGTCGTCGCCGGACTGGCGCTGGGGGCTGGGAGCCTGGGTTTTGCGTTGGGTGGATGGCCCGTGGAGCGGCTCTGGCTCTACCTGCTGGGCGCGGCGATGCTGGTGCTGACCGGCTTGCAACTTTCCGTCTTCTGGGTCATCATGCGGGTCCTGGAGGAGTTGAGTCGGCGGGAGATTCTGATAAATCAGGACCTGGAGGGGCGACCGTGCGTGGAGTGAACCGGGGCACCGGTATGCAGGAGCGGGTTCACCCGCCCGCGTTCCCGGACGCCGACGAGGTGGTGCGGGCCGGTATCGCCGCGCGGCCGGAGGGGGCAGTGGACATCCTCTTCGTCAACCCGCCCGCGCCCGATGGCGGCATCTGGATTCGGAGCCAGCACCGGGTGGGGCGCCGGTCCCGCGAGGGGATGGTGTGGCCGCAGGTCAGCCTGGCCCAGATGGCGGCCCTCTTCCCCGATAAGCGGGTGGAGGTGGTGGACGCTATCGCTCTGCGGATGGACTGGGCGGCCTTTGAGAAGTGGCTGGAGGAGAAGCGTCCCCGCTACTACGTCACCCAGGTGACCGCGCCGACGCTCCGCAACGATATGTACGGCACCTTTCTGGCCCGCAGCATGGGCGCCGTCACTATCGCCTTTGGCACCCACGTCACCCCGATCCCCCGGGAGACGATGCGCGCGTTCCCCACGCTGGATTTCGCCCTGCGGGGGGAGCCGGAACTGACGTTGCGGGAACTGGTGGACACGCTGGATTCACTGGCGGCAGGGTCGCCGCTGCCGGAGGGCTGGCCCGGGGTGGAGCCGGACGTCCGCGCGCGCCTGCAGCGCCTCTTTTCTGAGGCCGACCCGGACTGGCGGCCCGCCTGGGCCGCCGGCCCGCTGACCCGGACGTCGGCCCTTTCGGCAGTCCGGGGGCTGGTCTGGCGGGAGGGGGATGAAATTGTTGTCAATCCCGACCGGCCCTTCATCCGCCGTCTGGATGACCTGCCGCTCCCCCGGCACGACCTGCTGCCGCTGAAGAAGTACCGCGCGCCGCTGGTGGGGGGCCCGTACGCCTTCGTCGTCACCAGTCGGGGATGCCCCGGCGGCTGTCGCTTCTGCATCAAGCACGTCTCCTACGGCCAGTCTGTCCGCTTCCGCTCGCCGGAGAACATCCTGGCGGAACTGGAACTGCTGGTCGGGCTGGGCGTCCGTCACATCCACATGTATGCCGACCTGTTCACCGTCAGCCGGGAGCAGGTGATGGGGCTCTGCGAGGGGATTCTGGAGCGGGGGCTGCGGGTCCGCTGGACCTGCAACAGCCGGGTGGACTTCGTGGACCCGGAGATGCTCCGGATGATGGCCCGCGCGGGGTGCTGGATGATTTCGTGGGGAATTGAGTCGGGGAGCGAGGAGGTGTTGCGGCGGGCCGGGAAGGGGATTCGGCTGGAACAGGTGGAACAGGCGCTGCGGTGGGCGAAGGATGCGGGCATCCGTAACTGGGGCTACTTCATCATCGGCCTCCCCGGCGAGACGGAGGAAACGATTCGGCAGACGGTCCGGCTGGCCCTGCGGTTGCCGCTGGACCTGGCGCTCTTCCACATCGCTGCGCCGTACCCGGGATCGCCGCTCTTCTTTGAGGTGGTGGAGAAGGGGTGGTTCCGACCCGGCACCCGCTGGGAGCAGGTGGATATGGACCGCTCCACGGTGCTGGATTATCCCCATCTGCGGGCGGAGGAATTGGAGCGGTGGGCCCGGCGGGCGTTCCGGGCGTGGGCGCTGCGTCCGGGCCCGGCGCTGACCTATCTGAAGATGCTGCTGGGTTCGCCGTCGCTGTGGCAGAGCGCGGTGGAGATCGGGCTGGAGAGCCTGGGCTGGGCGGCGGGGTAGGGGGATTTTTGGGCCGGCGGCGAAGCCGCCGG
>CALDFY010000088.1 GCA_937942115.1 uncultured Anaerolineae bacterium
GTAGCGCGCTCCCCTCATTGGCTCGCAGGACTCGGTTTTGTTCCCGTGGTCATGTTTTGGCCCATCCCGGTTCTCCTCATCGTGCTGGCAGGGGGGCTACTGTGGAAGCAGGGGGCGCGTCTGACCCCTTACCTGTTCGCCGGCATCGCTCTCGGCTGGCTGATCGGATGGGCAGGCTTCTGGGTGATCCTCCCAGAGCCGTTGGGGGATCCAGAGGCATGGCCTGTCCACCCCTTCTTCCTTCTGCCGCTGATTCTTGCGCTCGGGTTCGGAATTGCAGGATCAAGGGGACGCTGAAAGGCAGTTGAGAATCCCCATAGTTTAACAGTCCGGCAGTTAGCCGCCGAGCCCATTCCGCAAGACGGCATTCCTCCGTTCACGCCGCAGGCGCAACAGTTCACCACCCCGAAAGGAGCAACCATGGCCTTCAAATTCCCATCCGACGAGTGGATCAAGGAACTGGCCCGCCAACTGAATGCCAGCGAGGCCTACGAGAAATCGGCGAAGGACTGGGAGGGGGACTTCGTCTTCGTGGTGGAGCCGGACGAGGCATACCCCCACACTGCCTACCTCTTCCTGGGTCTCTACCACGGCAAGAGCACCGACGCCGCGATGATCGGCAGCGAGACGGAGCGAGAGGCGGAGTTCGTCATCCGCGCCCCCTTCTCCACCTGGCGACAGGTGATTGAGGGGAAATTGGACCCCATCCAGGGGATGATGACCCGCAAACTGAAACTCCAGGGGAACATGATGAAAATCATGCGCTACCCCAAGGCCGCCAAAGAGATCGTCTCCTGCTGCGCGCTGGTGCCCACCGATTGGGGGTAGCCACCGACGTGTCCATCCGTGCTCGTCCGTGTTCTTCCGCGTCCTATTTTTCTCCAGGAGGAGACTATGGCCACCATCCGACCCTTTCGCGGCATCCGCTATAACCTCCCACGGATCGGCGACCTCTCCACCGTCATCACCCAGCCCTACGACCGCATCCACGACGCCGAGCAGACCCGCTATTACGAACTGAGCCCCTACAACTTCGTCCGCATCATTCTGGGGAAACGGACCCCCCACGACACCGAGACGGATAACGTCTACACCCGCGCCCGCTGCTACGGGCAGACCTGGTTGGCGGAGGGGATTCTGGTGCGGGATGAGCGCCCGTCCCTCTACGTCCTGGAGCAATCGTTCACCACGCCCGACGGCCGGTCCCTCACCCGCCGGGGCCTGGCGGCGGCCCTCCAACTGACCCCCTTTGACGAAGGGACCATCCTCCCCCACGAGCGCACCCTCAGCGGCCCCAAGGTGGACCGTCTCAACCTGACCCGTGCTACGGCCTTCGCCTGGGAGCACATCTTCATCCTCTACCCGGACGAAGGCAACCGGGTCAACGGCATCCTCCAGCCGTACCTGGAGGCCCATCCCCCCATTGTGGCCCGAGAAATGGTCATTGAGACGGCGGTGGAACAGCGCTTCTGGGTAGTGGACGACCCTGCCGTCATCGGGGCGGTGGTGGAGGAGATGGCCCCCAAGCGAAACCTCATCATCGCCGACGGCCACCACCGCTACGAGACGATGCTGAACTACCGGGAGGAGATGCGCCGCCAGTACCCGGACGCCCCTGCCGACGCCGCTTTCAACTTCACCCTGGTCACCCTGGTCAGCATGAGCGATCCGGGACTGGTCATCCTCCCCACTCATCGGCTGGTCCATTCCTACGGGCGGATGAGCGGGAAGGAGGCGCTGGAGCGGGCGAAGGAGTACTTTGACGTGACGCCGGTGGCCGACCGGGCTGCGATGGAGCAGGCGCTTCGGGAGGCGGAGCCGCTCCATCCCCGCTTCGGCTTCTACGACGGCGCGTACGCGGTGCTGACGTTGCGCGACCCCGCCGTCCTGGAGCGCATTCTTCCCGACCGCGCCCCCGACTGGCGGCTGCTGGACGTCAGCGTCCTGCATGAACTCTTCATTGAGCGGGTGCTGGGGATTGACAAGGGGGCTGTAGAGCGGAAGGAGAACCTGGATTACCTGCGGGACCCCGATCCAGGTTATCAGGCAGTGGACGAGGGGAAGGCGCAGTTCCTGATCGTGATGAACCCGACGCGGATGGAGCAGGTGCGCGCCTGCACGGCGGCGGGGGAGAAGATGCCTCAGAAGTCCACCGACTTCTACCCCAAAATCATCAGCGGGCTGGTGATGATGCCCATCGGGGTGGACGAACGGTTATAGTCCGCCACGGAGCGCAGCGGAGTGGCGTTTGTAGTCGCTCGTAGTGAGCCACGAAGCGCAGCGGAGTGGCGTCTACGGCACTCCCCTTCGTTTCGTGCCTTACTACAAACTGTTTGTAGTCGCTCGTAGTAAGCCACGAAGCGTAGCGGAGTGGCGTTTGTAGTCGCTCGTAGTGAGCCACGGAGCGCAGCGGAGTGGCGTTTGTAGTAAGCCACGGAGCGCAGCAGAGTGGCGTCTACGGCACTCCCCTTCGTTTCGTGCCTTACTACAAACTGTTTGTAGTCGCTCGTAGTAAGCCACGA
>CALDFY010000089.1 GCA_937942115.1 uncultured Anaerolineae bacterium
CGTGGCTTTTCGCAGAGCCCCTCCCCTCTCCCAAACAAAGTTCGGGAGAGGGGAGGGGGCAGGGGGTGGGGTGAGGGCAAAGGGAAGAGGCACAATTGTGCAATAGATTTACCGGATGAACCACCAAATGACGTATTCCCAATGGGTTTACAATAAAGATACAACGTCCGACCGGACTTTTTCATTTAGAATAAGAATGCAGAGCAGAAGTTCTGTAGGACGACCGCAGTCAGGAGAGATGAAGTATGCGCATCCATAAACGGCGCTCTCTCACCTGCTCCACCCGGGGACAGGGGCTGGTAGAATTTGCCCTGATCCTCCCGCTGCTGTTGTTGCTGATTTTCGGCATCCTGGACTTTGGGCGGATGCTCTTTATCTACGCCAATCTCTTCAACGCCGCCCGGGAAGCCTCCCGGTATGCCCTCACGGATCCCGGCAACCAGGTCGCCATCCAGTACGAGGCCCGTAGCCGTATCGTCCTGGTGCCGCCGGAGGAGGTCAACATCACCATCTGGTACGATAAAGGGCCGCCCACATACCGGGGGATCACCGATCCCAATCACCTGGTCGTGGGAGACCGGGTCATCATAGACCTTCGCTACAACGCGGAGTTCATCACCCCGTTGATTCAGCCTTTCGCTCCCTCCCTGCCCATTCACGTGGTGGCCCGGCGGACCATCCAGCGCGTCCACGTCATTCAGACCCCGACGCCGGCGCCTCCGACATTCACGCCGACGCCGACCAACACACCCACGCCCGGGCCGTCGCCGACGCCGACACCCATCCGCAACACGCCCACGCCACCGCCCAGCGCCACGCCGACCATCACGCCCATCCCCAGCCCGACGCCGTCGCCCACGCCCACCCCGATGCCCATTGTCATCCACAAACCCCTGCTGGCGGGGCAGACGGTCGTTACCGGAACGGCTCAGCCGGGCCGGACCCTCATCCTGCGGGACATCCAGACCGGTTTCCAGATGGAAACCACCGTGGGACCGGACGGCCGCTTTACCTTCCAGTTGCCCACACCTCTGGTCGCCGGGCATACCATTGTCGTGCAGGGGTACGGCACGCAGGATGTGGCCGTTGTCCTGGGCGGGACGCCGACCCCTACGCCCACCCCCACCCCCAGCGGGCCCTCTATGACCGTCAGCCCGGCCTGCATGCCGGAGGGGAACCGGAGCGTGACCGTGCGCGGCGATAACTGGCCCACCGGCGGACCAATCAAACAGATCGGCATCTACTGGGACGGCTCCCGTGTGCTGACACTGCCGCCGGCCAATACCTTCGTTGCCATTTTCACCGTCAACTCCACTCGCGGTACGCACACTGTGCTGGCCCGCACCGAGAAGAGCAACGGACAGCCCACCGGCGATGTCTCCTTGTCAGGGAGGGTAGAAGTGCCGTGCCAGGGCCGGTTCCCCAACCTGCGTATCACGTCGCTGCGCCTGCTGGACCCCGAACCTCTGGGCACTTATCAGACCGTCCACGTAGAGGTCACGCTGGCCAACACCGGCACCGCCAACATCGCTTCTCTCTTCTGGGTGGACCTCTACGCCGACCCCCGGCTGGATGTCCCGCTGGAGGGGCAGGCCAGTGTGGATTGGGTCGCCGTCAACGGTCTGGCGGCCGGCTCTTCTATCACTTTCACCATGTGGGTGAACGGCGGATTCCAGACGGTGGGAGACCACACGCTGCTGGCCATCGCCGATACCTGGAACCAGATCGCCGAGAGCGACGAGACCGACAACGCCAGCGATGTGCTGACGGTCACGGTGATGGTGCAGAATCCGGTGCCCACGCCAACGCCGACCCCGACGCCCACCACGACGCCCATCGCACCGGGGGGCATCTCCGGCATCACTTATGTGGAGGGTGTGCCCCAGAGCGGGGTGGATGTCTACCTCTACGACGGCAACGGCCGGCTGATCGCTTCGGCCCGCAGCGGCACAGGGGGCGTCTATTCCTTCTCCAATCTGGCACCGGGGGACTATTCCCTGGTCGCTCAGATGCGCCTGGGGGACGTGCTGTACCGGGGGGCCAATGTGGCCACCGTCTATCCCGGTATGACCACCCAGGGGGTGGATATTACGCTGTATCCTTTTTAGAGCCACTTTAACATGGGGGAGACGAATTCTCTGAAGTCGGCGATGACGGCGCAAAAGGCCACCCAGATTGCCTGGGGGGTGGGAACGGCACTGGCCCTGGCCCTGCTCACCGTTGGAGCGGTCCACGCCGTAGTGGGTTGGATTCCCGCCGAGACCGCGAACGTCTCTCAGAGCGGAGAGGCGAAAAACGTGGCCCTGGCCGTGGGGAGCGGCGGGAAAGCCGCTGCCTGGTGGGTCAACGTGCCGACGGGCCACCGGCGCGGTGACCTGATCCTGGCCCAGAACTCCGGAAGCGGCTGGACGACCCAAACAGTCACCACTACGCTGGAGGCCCGCTGGCCCTCTGTGGTGTATTCGGGTACGGACCTTTTCCTGGCCTGGTTTCAGGGACAACTCTATACCCAACCGGCGACGGCCCTGGGGGGATGGTTTTGGGAACAGAAGGTCGGAGAGGCTCCCCGTCGCGTAACCGACACGCAGTTCTACAGTGGGGAGTGGGTTCGGCCCCGGTTGCGGGTCGGGCCGGAAGGGGGGCATATGGTGTTTGCCGTTGCCCTCACTTCCACCCAGGCCGCGCGCGGTGACCTCTATTACCTGTACCGCGACCCGTCCGGGCCGTGGTTTTCCACCGTCGTGGTGACCCGGGACCAGGTGGCGGCCAACGGAAGCGGGGGCGTTTTCTACCCGGACCTGGCCCTCGCCAACGGGCAGGTCCATCTGGTCTGGGAGCAGATGAGCCAATCCGGATCCGCAGTGACGTACACCGTCTTCCACATCTCCGCGTCGGTGGGGCCGGGCGGACCGGTATGGGCGGAGCCGAGCCGTATCTCATTGCCAGACGAGAATGCGCAGCGGCCGGCCATCGCCGCTGACGGAATGGGAAGGGTGCATGTCGTCTGGACGGACTATATCACGGACACCGAGCAGTATGTCCGGTATCGCCGCCTGGACTCTACCGGCTGGTCTGGAATTCAGACGATCAGCGGTGGTGAGCCGCTCAAGGTGAACCAGATTCGTCCCACCATTGTCTGGCCGGCGATTGCCGCCCAGGACGACCTGGTTTGTGTTGCCTGGCACGGGTTCTATCCGGATGCGACCACGGAAGCGGAAGAAATTTACCTTCGCTGCTCCCAAGACGGAGGGCAGACCTGGGGGATGGTTCAGAACGTCTCCCGCTCACTGGACCGTCTATCCCTGATGCCGGTCGTTGCCATCGGGATAGACAAAAGCGTCCACGTGTTATGGGAGGAATTCCAGGGAGGTAACAATTATTTCTTCAACTACGACGCGCTGTACGCTGCCGGGCCGCCGGAGGTACACGCCGTCTTTCTGCCCATTGTGCTGCGGAATCGGTGAGGAACGATGAAAGGGAAGGTTGTCGGCCTGTTCCTGGTGCTGACCGGATTGCTGCTGATGGGAATTGTGGGGCTTTTGAGCGGCCCCTCGGTCTCCGCACCGGCCGCAACGACCCGATGGACGGGGATAACGGCCCCGTTGCCGCCGGAGCAGGCGGCCCAGAAGGGGCAGGAGCGGGCGTCCGCCTGGCGGCCGGATGCGGTGCTGGCGCGAGTGGAGGCCTCCTGGCGGCCCGATGAACGCTGGCTGGAGGTTCGTACCCTGCCGGTGACCTGGCTTTTCACTTACTATTCTCCTTCCGAGAAAGCCATAGCCACCGTCGCGGTGAGCGCAGAGAAGGTACACTGGATTCCACCGGTAGAGGTGGCCCGTCCGCCCCGAGCGCTCCCCGCGTTTCCTCCTCCCTACGGGGTGGACCGAATGTGGATGACCTTTTTGGGTGCCGGTGGTGAGGAATTCATTCGCCGGCATCCGGATGCTCTGATCCACATCTTGCTGCAGATGGAGGAAACAGGACCCCTCTGGCGGGTCAGTGCAGTAGGGGAGGGGGGAGCCATCAAAGTACAGATCAACGCGGAGACCGGCGCAGTGATCCCTTAGGAGGTAGAAATGAACGAACAGCACAAGCAAAGGGGTCAAAGTCTGGTAGAATTTGCCCTGGTCCTGCCCTTGCTGATTCTCATTCTCTCCGGCCTGGTGGACCTGGGGCGGGCGTATTATGTACTGGTCACGCTGGAGGATATGGCGGCCGAGGGTGCGGCCTACGCGGCCCTTCATCCCTACGATGCCAGTGGGATATGGAATCGGGCGGCTCAGGCCAGTGGCGGGATGATTACCCTATCCCCCAATGATGTGGATGTGGATTATCCGCCGGTGATGCACGTCGGTGCTCCGATTACGGTGACCGTTCGTTACTCTTTTCGCTGCATTACTCCATTTATAGGCGACATGTTCCCTGACGGGGTGATTCCCCTGCGGGGCACCGCAACGCAAGCCATTGTTTCTCTCCGGTAAGGGGATGCTCTTATCCACCTGCTTTCAGGAGGCAAGATGAAAGAGGAGAAAGGACAGGCCGTAGTGCTGGTCGCGATTGCACTGGTGGCCCTGCTGGCCTTGACCGGTCTGGCGATTGATGGAGGGCAGTTGTTGGCCCTGCGGCGGTCCGCTCAGAATGCCGCCGACGCGGCCGCGCTGGCCGGGGTGCGGGAACTGGCGCACGTGGTTGCCCGGTGCCAATCCGGCTCCCCGGCCAACGACCAGAGGGTGTGGAACGCGGTCGTTCAGTTTGCGGTCCAGAACGGCGTTCAACCCGAGGCCGGCGATGAGATTACCGCGTCCTACATAGACCGGAACGAGCGGTATCTGGGGCCGGTGGGAAGCGGCCATATCCCGACGGGAGCGACCGGTGTGACCGTTGTCCTGACCGCGACCCGACCGACCGCTTTCTTACAACTGGTCGGACAGCCGCAGATGCGGGCACCGGCCAGGGCGGTGGCGATGTCCGGGCCCGTTGTCCAGTTCCCCGGCGGTATCCTGCCCATCGCCGTCCCCCTTCAGGTAGTCCAGACTCTGGCTCCCAACCAGCAGTTTGTGGTGATAGAGACGAATCAGCAAAACGGGGGAATGTTCTGCACCGACCGCAATGGGAACGGACGGCTGGACGATGGGATTGACATCTGTATCGGGGATCCGGCTTCCCATAATGCCCATCGGGGATGGCTGAATCTGAACTATATCTATAATACCCAGCACCTGCAGCGGGCGGACCCGAACTATCGCACGTTTGAGCGGGAGGTCCCCAACCGGGGCTGCGGCCGGGATCCCAGCACCTCCACCGACGACGGCCTCCGGGGTTGGGCCAGTGGAGAATGTCCCTATCCCTTCCCCATTTTTGCCGGAAATGTCGGGTACACGAACGGGGACTTCATCCACGGTGACCCCGGTGCCCGCCAGAGTTCGCTGATGGAGATAGAGAACTATGCCGGCCAGATTGCCTACGTTCCCATTTTTGATTACATCTACATGAGTGATTATATGGCTGCCAACTTCCCGGCCCCCGAGGGAATCGGTTGGCCCCGGGCGGGCGGCGGCGGGCATGCTTTCCTGTACCACATTGTCGGGTTCACCGCCGTTCGGGTAAGGGGTGTGCAGGGGCATACACTGGTCGGAGCGTTCCAGGAGGCGATGATCGGCGAAGGGGCCATTCAGCCGGGCTACGGGGTTGGCTCGGGGGTCTGCCAGCCGCTGGTCACTCAGGGCATCACACTCTGGCGGTGAACCCGGCGCATCGGGTAATTACTGCAGTTTCGCCCCCTGCAGGTAGCACTGCATTGAATCGTGGTAAGACATAGGGCGGGCTGAAAGCCCGCCCTATTTCCCGTCCTATTTGGGGACAGCCTGGAAAGGCTGTCCTACATTTGTGGGGGGGCTTGCATCAGTTAGAACGCCGTCACGATTCCCTGCAGACCTACCGCTCATCCGCCGCAGGGAATTTTTATCTCCTCTCCCACCCAGCACACCGGGCGCACCGCTGCCCGCACTCCTACCAGTCGCTCCAGCGCGGCGGCGAACTGCGCCGGATCGCCGGTGGTGTAGAAAACTTGTTCGGCCTGTACCGCAGGCTGAAAGCCCAATGCTAACATTTGCCCCCACTCCTCTTTATCTCCCTCTCCCATCGCTGCGCTTGGGGGAGGGAGGAAGGGGAAGGGGGGGGTTGCGGCGGCCTTCGGCCGCAGCAAAACCCCTCCCCTCTCCCCTCCCCTCTCCCGAACGAGGTTCGGGAGAAGGGAAGGGCCAGGGGAGGGGTGAGGCGAGCGCGCAGAAAAGTTAGTGCCACTGGGCTGAAAGCCTGCGCTACTCAGCACCCGCCGGACCTGCCGGGCCACCGCCGGGGCCGGGTCTATAATCTCCACCCCCGGCCCCACAATCCGCTCTATCAGCGGGCGCAGGAACGGGTAATGGGTGCACCCCAGCACCAGTTCGTCTATCCCCGCCGCCAGCAGCGGCTCCAGGCAGGCCCGCAGCAACGCCTCCGTCTCCGGCGTGTCCAGCGCGCCGGCCTCCACCGCCTCCACCAGCCCCGGACAGACCTGCGGGATGACCCGCACGTCCCGGGCGAAGCGCTCCAGCAACGAGGCAAAGAGTTCCCCCTGAAACGTGGCCGGAGTGGCGATGACGCCCACCCGACCGTTGCGCGTCCGCTGGGCCGCCGGTTTGACCGCCGGCTCCATGCCCACGAACGGTACCTGGGGGAAGAGGGCCCGCAGATGATGGAGGGCGGCGGCGGAGGCGGTGTTGCAGGCCAGGACGACCACCTGCGCCCCCTGGGCCAGCAGGAAATGGGTGATCCCCTCGGCGAACCGGCGCACCTCCTCCAGCGGGCGCGGCCCGTAGGGGATGTGGGCCTGGTCGGCCAGATAGACGGTCGGGAGGCCAGGGAGTTCCCGCACAATCTCCCGCCAGACAGAAAGTCCACCGACACCGGAATCAAAGACCGCAATCATGGGGATAAAGACGTTTCTCCGTATCTGGCTACCTGACACTTTTCAGATAGGACGCGGAAAAACGCAGATCAACTACACCGGATATCCCCTACCGGCGGCAGATGACCGCAATTTCAGCCTGAATCTGGCGGAGTTGGCGCTCTACCACGGCGCGCAGGGCCTCTTTGAGCAACTCGTCCTCAGAAAGACGGAGTTCTTCGGCCACCGTGCTCAGAATAACCTCCGCCTGCATATTCTTTCTACCTCCATTCCACCCGTGCGGCTGGTAGGACAACGGCAAGCCGTGGTCCTACTTTACAGAGTACTGGTATGACGCCACCTCTGTCGTCACCGGCGCGTAGGCGGAGACGACTATGACCGCCCGCTCCACGCCCCCACCCAGCGGAATCTCCCACTCCCCCGTCTGGTCCGGATTCAGCGTTAGCCGCTGGACCGTCGTCTGAGGGCCGAAGAGGACCAGTTGCACCAGCCAGCGCTGGGGAAGGACGTTGGCGTGGCGGACAAACCCCGCCGCCTCCCAGCCCCCGCCGTCGGCCTCAAAATCGCTGAAATAGCCGATTTCGGGGATGGCCACATCGTCCAGCGCGAAGCCCGGCCGGTTCACCGCGTCGTCGGTGATGTACTCAAAACGCACCAGCACCTTCTGCCCGACGTAGGGCGTTAGGTCCACCTGTTCCTGAATCCACTTTGCCTTGCTCCCTCCACCGCTCCGGCCCGTGTAGCCCCAGCCGAAGGAGTTGCCATTGGGGTTCTCCGGCGTCCCGGAAGGGGTGGTCAGAATCTCCCAGGTCCTCCCGCCGTCGGTGGAGACCTCCACGTAGGCGTAGTCCCAGTCCTCTTCTATATCGTACCAGCACCAGTACTCCAGCGTCGCCTTCTGGACGCCGGTCAGGTCAAACTCCCGCGTCAGGGTCATATCGGAGTCGTCGCCCCGGTTGGACCACCAGAGGTACTTGCCGCTGTGGGCGGGGGTGTCCATCAGCCGGACCTGGGTGGAGCCGGCGAAGGAGAAGCGCAGGGGGCGGTCCCCCTTCAGTTCTATGTAGTCGGCGGCGTACTGGTGGACGGTGGCCTGGCGGGTCACCGGGTAGGAATCCAGACGGGTCTCTATCTTGAAGGGGGGCGGGTCTATCTCCCGGTAGCCGTACCGCCCGTCGGCTATCTTCGGGTTGTCCAGCAGGTTGGCGACCACCCAGTCGGCGAAGAAGTCCACGTGGGTCATACCGGTGCCCAGGTCGGCCAGGACCGCGTCCACTGCGGCGAAGCCGTTCTCATCGTGGGCGACCAGCGCCCGGGTCGCCTCCGCGCCAAAGCGGTCCAGGAAGTAGGCCATGAAGAGATACGCCGCGCCGTAGTTGGCCCCGGCGGCCCCCGGCCCCTCGGGCCAGGAGTTCAGTTGGGTGTCGGGCCGGCGGGAGAAGATGTAGTCGGCGCCCCCCACGTCATAGCCGTTGAGGTAGGCGGCCAGTTCCGAGGAACCCTCGTTCAGCCAGGTGTCCTCGTTCCGGTCGTTGTACCAGTGGATCATGTGCTGGAACTCGTGGGCCAGGACGCCGTTGTAGAAGTCGTCGTTGACGGAGACATTCTCAATTTGGATGTAGAACATCTCCATCGCGTTGGAGTCCTCCCGGACGGCGGGGACGAACTCGTCGGCGGAGGAGTAGTAACCGGCGACGCTATCGCCCAGGTTGCGGGCATGGAGGATGTGGAGGCGGGGGTCGTTATCCACGCCGGGGTTCCACTCGGAGCCAAAGAAGTTGCGGTTGGTGGGGTAGGTCTTCCGGGCAAAGAGGTCTGCCGCCGCCTTCAGGTCCGCCTCGTCCACCTTCACCCCTTCCTCCACCCACATGTAGACGACGTCGTTTTTGTAGCGGAGACAGGCGGTGAGGTCAAACCGTTCGTTGGTATCCACGTTGGAGGCGTGGAAGACGCGGCAGGTGCCGACGGGGTAGTCCGGCGCGCCCTCCGGGTTGATCGTGCGGGGGGTATCGGGCGGGACGCCCCGCAGGCGGATCGCCAGTTCGTGGAGGTCGCGAACGGGGATGAGGGTCTCCTCCAGGAGTCGCTCCGTCTCGGCGGCCTCCGGCGGGAGCGGTTCGCGGATCAGTTGGGGGGTGACCGGCGGCTCCGCCGTCGGCTCCACCGCGCTGAGGAGGGGCTCCATCAGGGACTCCCAGTCAATCGTATAGAGCCACGCGCAGCAGGCGCAGGCCAGGAGCAGAAGAAGCACAGAGGTCATCAGTACAATGGTCAGAGGTTTCATGGTTTTCCTTCCGTTTCTTCATCCAGCAAGAGTTGCTGGAGCAGGGGGCGAAGGGCAGGAATGTCCTGCTTCACCTCTCGGCCACGAACACTTCCGCCTTGTCCATTGCATCCAGAATGTCCTCTACGTAAATCAAGGGATCCTTCATACCCAAACCACCTCATTCAGAATGTAGGGTCGGAGACGGGGTTTGAGGTTGTGCCGAATCGTGACCTGAACTTTGACACCCAGGAGTTCGCTTAAATAATTTTCCAGATTGACCAGGCCCAGAAGGCTGATCCGGGGCGGTTCCTCCAGTTCAATCAAAATATCCAGGTCGCTATCCGGGCGCGGTTCACCCCGGGCGTATGAGCCGAAAATGCCGACCACCGTTACTCCATATTGCTCTCGCAATTCCGGGAGATGGGCCCGAAGGGTCTGCCGGATTTCCTCCAGGGTGAGATTTCCCCCCTCTGAGGTCGGTGAGAGTCTCATCTTTGCCCTTCTCCTATGATCCCCATTATCAGCGCAGCAGCCAGGAGCGCCGTTGCCTGCACGCACGGGTTAGCCGCCGCCTGGCTTTGTACTCTTGCGAAGTTGCCGGCCCACCACAAAGAATAACGGCACTGATGCCAGTTGCATCATGACCGAAAAGGTGATCAGGGCGGGCAGTGACCGGTCGTATAAAATCCCCATCAATGCGCTGCCGAAGAACCAGAAAACTCCGAAGCCCGTGTTGAAAATCCCATACGCCGAACCGCGCCGTTCTCTTGAGACCATTCCCGCAATGGCCGCGCGCAGGATAGATTCCTGTGCGCCCATACCGATGCCCCACAGGATCATACCCAGCACCGCCAACCTGAAGTCGCCCAGGAACACAAGGGGGGCGGAGGAGGCGGAGATCAGCGAAGCGAGCATCAGGATTGGAATGCCGGCGTAGTCAAACCAGCGACCGAACAACAATGCCGCCAGGGCATCCACGCCCATGGCGATTGCGTACAGGAGTGGAATCCACTCGTCAGACACAGACGATATTTTCTCAAAGTGATAGGCGATTAGAGGAAAGTCTGCGTACCCTGCTGCGACAAAGGCAACAGCAGCGAGATAAATCCAGTATGCTCGCGGGAATCCCGCCGGCTTGATCTCGGTCGTTACCGGCTCTAAGTCCTGCGGGGACGGGTAGAGCCAGCGCGCGGTCAATAACACCGACATTGCAAGCAGTGCCGGGATCGCAAGGATAGCGAAAGCAAGGGGGTAATTGTTTTGCGTCGCAATCACCCCGGTGACGAGCAGAGGTCCGGCGATCGCGCCGATCTGATCCATCGCTTCGTGCAACCCAAAGCCCCAGCCGCGTCCCACCTCTTTCGTGGCGTACGAGAGCATCGCATCCCGCGCCGGAGTGCGAAGGGCCTTTCCGATTCGTTCTGCGATCAACAGCGCGGCGGCAATTTCCCACCGGCCGGCCAAGGCCAAAACGGGCACGGCGAGCAAATTGAGCGCATACCCGGTCAACGTGATCGCCCAATAGCGACGCGTGCGGTCAGTCAAATATCCCGAGACGAGGCGCAGCCCGTATCCGACCAGTTCCCCGAAGCCCGCAACGATCCCTACGACCGTCCCGCTGGCACCCAGCAACGAGAGAAAGGGGCCTGTGATGCTGCGGGCGCCTTCATACGTTGCGTCTGCAAATAGACTGACCACGCCAAGTAGAACGACGAATTTGACGGCGGTAGATTTTGATCTGGTCATAGATAAGAGACGATTCATCGTTCGCCTCATCCGTAGATTTCTTTCCCCGGGACTAATCGGGTGAGAAGAACACCATCCCGACCCCCATCTGTTCCAGCGCCTCCTCGGCGTAGTAGGTGACCAGTGCGCTGGGGTCGTCCAGCGCGGCGCAGAGGGCGGGGATGGCCTCTTCCGGCTGGATGGCGCAGAGGGCGCGGGCGGCGCCGGCGCGGGCGGCCACGTTCTCGTCCCTCAGTGCGGCGATCAGGACCGGGACGGCGGGCGAGCCGATCTGGGCCAGCGCGTCGGCGGCCAGGCGGGCCACATAGGCCGAGGGGTCGGAGAGACGGGCCGCCAGGGGCTCCACCGCCTCCGGGGGCCGAAGAGCGGCCAGCCCGACCACCGCGCAGGCCCGCACATCCGGGTCGGGGTCCTCCAGCGCGGCGATCAGGGCGGCCACCGCGCGGGGCGTGCCGACCGCCGCCAGCGCGCGGACGGCCCACCAGCGACGGTCCCGGTCCGGCGCGGCCTGCCATTCCAGCAGGGTGGGCAGGGCCGCGTCTCCCAGCGCCCCGACGCTCTGGGCCGCCTCCTCCGCCCGGAGGTCATCGTCGGCCGCAATGGCTTCGTCCAGGATGCGCAATGGGTCGGTCATCTCGCTTTGATCGGGACTTCCACCACCCCCTCCTCGCCGGTCAGCCGGATAAACCCTTCTCGGTCCGGCGGTTCGGGGAAGTGAACCAGGTGGGCCGGACACCGGCAGTCCGATGATCCGAATCCCGGAACGGGGCGGGACGCGCCGGGCATCCGGGCCAGCGCGGCCGCCCAGAGGCACTCCCGCCGCTCGGTCCCCGTGGTCCACCATACGGCGGTGGGTTGGGCAGCGGGCTGGAGAAAGTCTATGTGCCAGCGCGCCGGTTTGGGGTGGCGGAGGTGCCGGGCCAGCCGGGCCGATAGCCCGCCCGGCCCCCGGGCGCTGCCCACGTAGGCCAGCCATCCGGCCGGAATCCGGAATTTCCCCAACCGCCCCACCTGCACCCACCGCGCTTCTTCTACCCGTAGAATCAGCGCATACGTACCGGGCCGGCGGGGGATACCCTCCATCCTTCCTGCCCCCTCCCTCCTGCTTCCTGCCTCCTGCCTCCTGCTTCCTGCCTCCTGCTTCCTGCTTCCTGCCTCCTGCTTCCTGCTTCTTGCTTCCTGCCGCCTGCTTCCTGCTTCCTGCTTCTTGCTTCCTGCTTCCTGCCTCCTGCCTCCTGCCTCCTGCTTCTTGCTTCCTGCCTCCTGCTTCCTGCCTCCTACTTCCCGCTTCCCGCTACCCTCTTCTGCCACAGCATCCCCGCCCACCACGCAACACCGCCTCCCAGGGCGACCAGGATGAGGCCGAGCAGGTCCATCCGGGAGACGGCATGGGAAGCGTCCATCGTATAAAGGGCACCTCCCTCGTAAGGGTCAGGGAGGGCCATCACCAGAAGGCCGCCCAGAATGCCCAGGAAGCCGATGACGGCCAGAACAAATACCCGCCAGTCCATCACACTTCACGCTTCACGTTTCACGCTTCACGCTTCACGCTTCACGCCTCCGGCGGCGGCACCGGCAGGTCCTCCACCGCGACGTGAATCCACTTATCCCCTTCTTCAATGAGCATGACCGGGATGTCGTCGCGGATGGGATACTTGCGGCCGCAATCGGGCTCCTGACAGACCAGCCAGCAGCCGTGGACCAGTTCCAGCCGTCCCGGGTCGTCGCCGGGTTTCCGGGTCTCCCCGCTCACACAGTAGGGACATCGGAGAATCGCCAGCAGTTCCGGGTCTACCATTGGAGCCTCCTGCATCTTGCGTCTTGCATCTTGCATCCTGCGTCTTGCATCCTGCATCCTGCATCCTGCATCTTGCATCTTGCATCCTGCAACCTGCATCTTGCCTGCAATCATACACCAAAACGGGAAAATCGCCAGTCCTTGCGGTAAACCTCGCTTCGGTTTATAATAGACCACAGACCATTGACCACCGACCACCGACTTTCCATCGTCCGTGGTCTACGGTCTGTCGTCTGTGGTCTATTTGGGGAAGTGTCGGAATGGGCAGACGAGCGTGACTTAGGATCACGTGGGTCCTCCCGTGCGGGTTCGAGTCCCGCCTTCCCCACTGATGCGAATCACCCGGTGTACCAATTCCTAATCTACCCATATCACCTGGAGGATGAATGGAGCAGTCGGCGATACTTGTGACAACCGAGCCCATCGGCAAACGGGACCTGCGATTGACCGTAGAAATTCCCGAAGAGCGGGTGCAGCAGGAAATGCGCCGGGTCGCCCGGGAGATCTCATTGCAGGTCAACATCCCGGGCTTCCGAAAGGGGAAGGCGCCCTACAGCGTGATCCTGCAACGATACGGCGAGAAGCGTTTGCGGGAACAAGTGGTGGAAGACCTGGCCCAGGAGTTTTACCGGGCCGCCCTGAAGCAAGAGGAAATTACCCCCTACGGACCGGCCGATCTGGAAGACGTTCAACTGAGCCCGATGCGGCTGACGTTTACCCTGCCGCTGCCCCCCGTCGTCCGCCTGGGGGACTACCGCTCCCTGCGGGTGGAATTCCCTTCGGTGGAGGTGACGGAGGAGGAGATCCGGAACGTCCTGGAGGACATTCGCCAGGAAAACGCTGTCTCCGAACCGGTGGAAGGACGGGGCGCGCAGGCGGGAGACCTCCTGCAGATTCAGGTGGAGGGCCGCACGGACGGGGGCGAACTGTTTCTGAAGGACGATGACGCCGAGGTCATCCTGGACCCTGAAGACACCTATCCCGCTCCCGGCTTCTACAGTGCCCTGGAGGGGATGACGCCCGGCGAGGAGCGCACCTTCCGCCTCAAGATGCCCAACGGTCAACCCTCCGAGGAAGCGGAATTCCGCGTTCGCCTGCAAGCCCTGTATCACCGCATCCTCCCCGATTTGGATGACGACCTGGCCCGGACGGCCGGCCCGTATCCCAACCTGGAAGCGTTGAAGGACGATATCCGGGAGCGACTTTTGCTGATGAAGCAAAAGACCGCCCTGGATGAGTATGCCACCACCGTCGTCCGACAACTGGTGGAGCAGTCCGAAGTGGAATACCCCTCTGTCCTGCTGGAGGAACAGTTGCAGGAAATGTTGAAGGACCTGGAGGAGAGGGTGCGGGAGGAACAGCGGATGAGCCTCCAGGACTACCTGAAAGTCACCGGTCAGACGATGGAAAGCCTCTATGAGCAAATCCATCCCATCGCGGATTATCGGGTCCGCCGGATGCTGGTCCTGGGGGAGTTCGCGCTGGCAGAGGGGCTACGGGTGAGCGATGAGGAAGTGGACGGGCGCATTCAGGCCCTGAGCGAGGGGCTGGGAGAGCGGGCCGACGCCCTGCGCGCCCAACTGGAGAAACCGGAGAATCGGGAAGATTTGAGGGCCCGGATTCTCTATGAGAAGGTGATGGACCGGCTTCTTGCGATTGCCCGGGGCGAAGCCGTACCCGAACCGCCGACAGGAGGAGAGGATGAGACCTCATAACCTGATCCCGATGGTCATTGAATCCACCAGTCGGGGAGAAAGGGCCTACGACATTTTCTCCCTGCTGTTGCGGGAACGCATCGTTTTCCTCGGCACCCCGATTACGGACCAGATTGCCAACCTGGTCATTGCCCAGTTGCTCTTTCTGGACCGGGAGGACCCGGAGCGGGAGATTTCCCTCTACATCCACTCCCCCGGGGGGATCATCTCGGCGGGACTGGCGATATACGACACGATGCAACTCATCCGGGCCCCCATCTCTACCATCGCGGTGGGGATGGCGGCCAGTATGGCCACTGTCCTGCTGACGGCGGGGACCAAAGGGCGGCGTTTTGCCCTTCCCCACGCCACCATCCACCTGCATCAGCCCCTGGGCGGCGTGGAGGGCCAGGCAGCGGACATAGAAATTGCCGCCCGGGAGATTCTCCGCCAGCGGGCCCTCTTGAACGACCTCCTGAAAAAGCACACGGGTCTCTCCGACGAACAAATAGAACGTTTCACCGATCGGGATTTCTATATGACCGCCGCACAGGCGGTCCAGTACGGAATCATTGACGCCGTCCTGCACCCGCCGGAGGAAGCGAAAAAGGAGAAGACGTAGTTACCCTTCCCCATCGCTGCGCTTGGGTGGGGAAGGGGTTTTGCGGCGGCCTTCGGCCG
>CALDFY010000090.1 GCA_937942115.1 uncultured Anaerolineae bacterium
CTAACCGCCCGGGAATTTGACGCAGGCGCAAGATATTGCAGTTTAACAAATTATTTGGCAATCGCCTGAGGTGGAATTTGCCCCCTCATCCCTCCCTTGCCCCCCCGTCTCTCCCAGACGCGGGGGAGAAGGGGGGAAGAAGAGAGGTTTTGAGGGCGGCGGCGAAGCCGCCGCCCTCAAAACCCCATTCCACCCCCTCCCCTCGCCCGCCGCCGAAGGCGAGCGGGAGAGGGGAGGGGTAAGGGGTGGGGTGAGGGCCGGAATGGGCATCCCCCGCTCCCCGAAAAACCTACACTTGTCAGCTACCTCCTCCCCCGCTTCTGGGGGGATGAGGGGGCAAATTCCACCTCAGGCGATTGCCAAATAATTTGTTAAACTGCAATATCTTGCGCCTGCGTCAAATTCCCGGGCGGTTAGCTCAGCCGGTCAGAGCGCCTCCCTTACAAGGAGGAGGCCACAGGTTCAAGTCCTGTACCGCCCACTGCCTCAGTCGTCCGTCGTCAATGGTCCGTCGTCCGTCATGAAACTCCTCCTTCCCGACCACCTGGTAGAGCGTCTGCGGGAGCCCGTCTGCCGGATCGCGCCGGATTGCGAAATCGTCCCCATCGGGCCGGAGGGGGAGATAGCCGAAAGCCTGGAGGGGGCGGACGTGCTCTTCCTCCGCTGGGGGCTGAGCCCGGAGGCGACCCGGCGCCTTCTGGCCCGTATCCCGGGCCTGCGCTGGGTCCACACCATCAGCGCCGGGGTGGACCATCTTCTTTTCCCCGAACTGCGGGAATCGGAGACCATCCTGACCAACGCCAGCGGTGTCTTCAACGTCCCCATCGCGGAGACGGTAATGGCCTACATCCTGGCGGTGGTCAAGCGGTTGCCGGAGTTCTGGGCCCGGCAGCGGGAGCGCCGGTGGGAAAAACTCCCCCTGCGGGAACTGCGCGGCCTGACGGTGGGCATTGTCGGCCTGGGGGACATCGGCGCGGAGGTGGCCCGCCTGTGCCGCGCGTTCGGTATGCGCGTCCTGGGCCTCCGGCGCCACCCTGCCCCCAGCGACGCCGCCGATGAGGTGATGCCCCCAGACCGTCTACATGACCTCCTCGCCCGCTCCGACTTCGTCGTCATTGCCGTACCGCTGACCGCCGAGACGCGCGGGATGATCGGGCGGGCCGAACTGGCCGCAATGAAGCCCGACGCCTGGCTCATCAACATCTCGCGCGGCGCCATCGTGGATGAGGACGCACTGGTGGAGGCGCTGCGGGAAGGCCGCATCGGCGGGGCCTGCCTGGACGTCTTCGCCCAGGAGCCGCTCCCGCCGGAAAGTCCCCTCTGGGATCTGCCCAACGTCATCATCACCCCCCACAACTCCTGGAGTTCCCCGCGCATAGAGGAACGGGAGATAGACCTCTTCCTGGAAAACCTGCGCCGCTACGTGGCGGGCGAACCGCTGCTCAACGTGGTGGATAAGCAGGCGGGATACTGAGTTTATAGAGAAAATCCACGTCCATCTGCGTCTATCCGCGTCCGCTCTCCGATGAAACTCCCAGCCCGTCTCGCCGACCTGCGGGGCCTGCTCCAGGCCCTGGATTGGGATGAACTCTCCCTCGCCGTCCAGCGGGAGGCCGCCACCCGCCTGGCCATCGTCGGACCAGTCAACTCCGGTAAGTCCACCCTCTTCAACCAGATGATGGGCCGCCGGGTCTCCCCCGTCACCGCTGTCCCCGGCACCACCCAGACAGTGCTGGAGGAGCGGTTCGGCCCCTTCGTCCTGGTGGACACCCCGGGCTTCGGCGAGGTGGGCGGGATGGACCGGGCGGAAATCGCCCGCCGCGCCGCCGAGGAAGCCGACGTGGTCGTCCTCCTCCTGGACGCCGCCGCCGGGATCCGCCAGTCCGACTACGAAGTCTACCGGTCGCTGCTGGCGACGGGCCTCCCGGTGATTGTGGCGCTCAACAAGATAGACCTGGTGCGGCGGGAACTCCCGGCCGTCCTGGAGGACGCCCGGCGGAAACTGGGCGTCGCGCCCATCCCGGTCTGCGCCCGCAGCGGGGCCGGGGTGGCAGACCGGCTCATCCCGGCCATTGTGGAGGCCCATCCCTGGATCGCCGTCGCGCTGGGGCGGGCCCTGCCGGCCTACCGGCGACAGTTGGCCGAGCGGCTCATCCGCAGCGCAGCCACCCTCAACGGCATCATCGCCGCCGAGCCCGTGCCGGGACTGGACGTCCCCTTCCTGCTGGCCGGACAGGTGCGGATGGTCCTGCGCATCGCCGCCATCTACGGCGAATCCCTCTCCGTCCGCCACGCGAAGGAACTCCTCACCACCATCGCCGGGGGCGTGGGACTGCGCTTCCTGGCCGGGCAACTGGCCAAAGTCCTCCCCGGCCCCGGCTGGGTGATCGCCGGAGTGGTCACCGGACTGGGCACATGGGCCATCGGAGAAGTCGCCACCCTCTATTTTGAGACCGGTAAACGGCTGACTCCGGCCCAACTGCGCAACCGTTACCGCCAGGCACGCCGCTGGCGACGAAAGGCCGTCCAAAATGACCCAATGACCGAATGACCAATTTACCAATGACCGAATGACCAATTTACCAATGACCGAATGACCAATTTACCAATGACCAATGACCAATGACCAATGACCAATCCACCGAAAAAGAAACAGTTCATTCGTGACCTGCGCCCTGGCGCCCGGGTGCTCACGTTTTTCCTCCTGCGCCGCAAGCAACTGGAGCCGTTCCGGGACCGGACCCGGGGCGAGTTCCTCACCCTGGTCCTCTCGGACCGGACGGGGGAGATGATCGCGCGCGTCTGGGAGGACGCGCCGGAGGTGGAGCGCCGCCTGGAGACGGGGCGGGTGGTCAAGGTCCTGGGGCGGGTGGAGGAGTATCTGGACCGCTGGCAGATTGTGGTGGAGAAAATCCGCCTGGCGAAGGAGGGGGAGTACGATCTGGCGGACATGATCCCCGCCACCGAGCGGGACGTGGCCCAGATGCTGGAGGAGGTCCGGGCGGCGGTGGCCGAGGTGGAGAACCCCCACCTGAAGGCGTTGCTGCTGGCTTTCTTTGACGACGCGGAGTTTGTCGCCCGCTTCTCCCAGGCCCCGGCCGCGCGGCGGGTCCACCACGCCTACCTGGGGGGACTGCTGGAACACACCGTGGAGGTCATCTCCCTCTGCCGCCACCTGCTGACCCTCTACCCGCAGATTCACCGGGACCTCTTGCTGACCGGCGCGCTTCTGCACGACATCGGCAAGACGCGCGAGTACCTCTGGGAAACGGGCATAGAGTACTCCGATGAGGGGCGGCTACTGGGGCATGTGGTGATGTCGTTGCAGATGGTGGACCGGGTGCTGGAGGGGATGCCGGATTTTCCCCCCGACCTGGCGCTGCGGCTGCGGCACATGATTGTGAGCCACCACGGGCGGTACGAGTGGGGCTCTCCCCGGCGGCCCAAGACGCTGGAGGCGGCGGCCCTCCACTACGTGGAGGACCTCAGCGCGCAGGTGAACCGGTTTCAGCGCCTGATCGCCACCCGCCGCGACCCCACCAAACCCTGGACGGAGTACGACACCCTGCTGGGCCGCTACCTCTACGCCGGACGGGAAGAGGACCTGGCGGTGGAGGAGGAGGGGCGGCTGGAGTAGCGCAAGATAAAACTTGCGCTACTTGCGGCGAGGGCGCTGCGGGGCCTTGCCGCGATAGGCCGGGGCCAGAATGGCGAAGTGGATACAGCGCGCCTCGTCCTGGATGCGCGCCGCCAGACGGGGGTCCAGGTCCTTGATGGGCGTCGCCGCCGTGATGATGGTCGGCAGAAGGGCGTTGTACCGGTAATCAAAAATCTGGTACATCTTCTCCCGTGCCCACGGCGTGGCCGATTCCGTCCCCAGGTCGTCCAGGACCAGGAACGGGGCCCGGCGCACTTCCTCAAACCGCCGGTCAAAGGGGACGGGGCTCTGGGGGCTGAAGGCCGCCCGCAGATGGTCCAGCAGGTCCGGCACCACGACGAAGAGGACCGGATACCCCTGTTTGGCCCGGAAATTGGCGATGGCGGCCGCCAGGTGCGTCTTCCCGCAGCCGTAGGTGCCGGTGAAAATCAGCCAGCCCTGAGGGTCCTGGGCGTAGGCCCGGGCCAGTTCCACCGCCTTCCGCAGATTCTCCGCCTCTTCCCTCGGCAGTTCCTTCTCCCGCAGGTCAAAGGTCTCAAAGGTCTGATGGGCATGCAGGTGGAGGCTGCTCAGGTCGGATTGGTCGGCGGAGATACCGGCCTGGCGGTAGTCGGGTGCCAGAATGGTGACGATGCGCGTCAGGTCGGGGTCGGCCAGGCGGGAACGGATGCGCAGCGGCAGGTCTTCCAGGGCGTGGTTGGTGGTGATGACGGTGGGCAGGCGGGCGTTGTAGCGGTAGTTCAGAATCTGGAAGAGTTTCTCCTGGGCCCAGGGGGACGGCGCCTCGGTCCCCAGGTCGTCCAGGATCAACACCGGAGCCGTGCGGACTTCCTCAAAGCGCTGGTCGTAGCGGACCGGGCTGGTGGGGCCGAAGGTGGCCCGCAGGTGGTCCAGGAGGTCGGGGACGGTGACGAAAAGGACGGGCTGGCCGCGCTCCACGCAGCGGTTGGCGATGGCGGCGGCCAGGTGGGTCTTGCCACAACCGTAGCCCCCGCGCAGGACCAGCCATCCAGTGGGGTTCTCGGCAAACTCCTTCGCCGTCTCGTACGCGTGGCGCAGGTTGGCCCGCTTCTCCGGCGGGAGCCCCTGCCCCTCCGGGACGAAGGTCTCAAAGGTCATATGGGACAGCGCGGCCAGATGGCCCAGCGCGCGCAGTTGGGCCAGACGGCGCCGTTCTATCTCCGCCAGGCGGCAGACGCAGGGGATCAGTTTGCCGAAATCGGGGTGGTCCACCGGGACGTCGGCGCGCACGTAGCCCAGGCCGCCACAGTGGGGGCAGGGCGCCGATTCGTGGCGCGGGCTGTCAGCCGTGGGGCGCAGGCTATCAGCCTGCGTTCCATCAGTGGCGGACGTGCTCTCCCTCAATGTAGCGGCGGCGGTCTTCAGGACCTCGCCGACGCGCTTCGTCCGTTCTTCCTTCGGCATGCCAGCGCTCCAGAATGGCCCGGATGTACTTCCAACTGCGCCGATTGAGGGCGACGGCCTCCCGGAAGGCGTCCTCAATCCATTGGGCGGGGTAGGTCTTCTCGGCCTCTTTCAGTTCCTCGGCGATGAGGGGGGTCAGCGGGCCGATGTTCTCCTCGTACAGGTCAAAAATATTGGGACGGGGCTGGGGCGGGGCTGTCGGCAGGGGCTCCCCCCGGCGGAGTGCCTCCAGTGCCGCCCGTCCGTGGGGCGAGTTGGCCAGATAGACGACGTCGGGGTGGCCGTCCCGGTCCACCTCGGCCTGGAGGAACGTCCCCCGTTCCACCGCGCGGTCCACGGCCCGCCGGACCGCCGCCGGAGAATCCAGCCCGCGCAGGAGGACCGGGTCCGCCAGCAGGTCCCGCTGGGAGACGTAGCGGACGGGCCCGCGCGCCTGCTGGAGCCGGTAGAGGATGTGGAGGGTGACCTTCAGTTCATCCAGGTCGTCCACGATGGGGACCAGTTCGGTGACCACCGACTCCGGCAGGCGGATGGTGGGGGCTTTTTCGGAGGCAAAACCGCTGAAGACTTTCATGACCCGCGATAATCCGGCAGATACCTCACGTATGCCAGCACAGGGGTGACGGCTTCATAAAAGGCTCTATCGGCCGTCCAGAATTCGCAGTTGTACAACTCGGCAAGAGCCGCGTATAGCGAATCGTAGATGCGCTCCTGGTGGAATTGTCGGGCAATTTCCCGCGCACGATCAATCATCGCTGGATGGGTGACAAATCGTACCCCAACAGCGTAAAATGCCGACAGGGACGCATCTACTGCGGCGACGGTCGCCCGCCCAGAATAAAGGCGATACTGGAGTACGCTTTCTACCTCATATGCCAGGAGCGGCGGGCCGATCAACTCTATGCCTTGGAGACGGGCATCCCGAAGCAACCGCCGGGCCTGCTCCCGGAAAGATTCACCGCTGACCACCCACTTAATGGCGACGCTTGCATCTATGACCCGGTAGGCCATACTTGCTCGTCTCGCTGGTGGCGAATTTGGCGAATCTCGGAAGCGGCGTCAAAGGTCCCGTTCCACATCTCCGCCGCTGCATCACACAAAGCCAGAAGTTCATCGGCCTCTTCCACGTCCTGGCTCTCCGTATCCAAGGGGATCGCACTGAGCCGTTCAACGATGCGGAGGATCAACCTCAGTTGGTCCTGGATGGATAGGCGGCTCACTTCATATTCCAATCGCTCTAAAGGTAAGTAAGCGGTCATTCGCTCGTCCTCCACTTACCTCTGCCCCAGATAGGCCAGCGCCAGGCGGATGCGCTCCTCCAGCGGGAGGTCGGGGTCGCGCGGGGTGTTCTGGAGGGCGGTCTGCGCCTCCACCAGGCTGAAGCCCAGCGCGGTCAGCGCGCCGATGACCTCGGCGTCCTGGTCGGTCAGCAGGGGGGCGGCTCCGGCCTCCAGGCCGGGCAGTTTCTCCCGCAGATGGAAGAGGATGGCCCGCGCTGTCTTGGGCCCCACGCCGGGGACCCGGGTCAGGATGCCCGGCTCCTCCCGCGCCACCGCCTGGCGGAGCGCGTCCGGCGAGAGGGTGCTGAGGATGGAAAGGGCCACCCTCGGCCCCACTCCGGAGACGCCCAGGAGCAATTCAAATAGCGCCAGTTCCTCCTCCGTCAGAAAGCCGTAGAGGGCCAGTTCGTTCTCCCGGACGTGAAGGTGGGTGACCAGTTCCACTGGCGTCCCCACCCCGTCCACTTCCCGGAGCACCGACGCGGGCACGTAGACGCTGATGCCCAGTCCCCC
>CALDFY010000091.1 GCA_937942115.1 uncultured Anaerolineae bacterium
TCTATCTCCGCGTAGGTCAGCCGCTGCCCGTCGCAGACCAGCGCGACTTTGTCCGGAAAGCGTTCCGCACTGGTTTCCAGAAAATGGTGGACTAACTGCATGTGTGTTTCTCCCAAAAGTCCTTTCTTCTGTAGGACGGGCTTTCAGCCCGTCCGGGCGACATGTAGCGCAGGCCGCCAGGCCTGTGAACGCAGGCTAATAGCCTGCGCCACAGAAAAAGTTAGTGCCATTGGCCTTCGGCCCGTCCGGGCGACATGTAGCGCAGGCCGCCAGGCCTGTGAACGCAGGCTAACAGCCTGCGCCACAGAAAAAGTTAGTGCCATTGGCCTTCAGCCCGTCCAGACGGCCTGGAAAGGCCGTCCCACGCCGCAAAACCCCTCCTCCCCGGGTGAGGCCTCATCGCCCCCGGCACACCAGCGGCAGGTATACCGCATAGGGCCGCAAGACCAGCGGCCCCGCCACGTTGTTCGTCTCGTCCGATTCCGGCACCAGGCCGTACGGATACTGCCGGTGGTTGTCCACGCGGGCGTAGAACTCCCGAATCCCCTGGATTTCCTGGGCAGTGAACCCGCCGTAGGGGAGGGTCACCGTATACCGGCTTCCGGGCGCCAGGGCGGGCACCCCCGCGTAGGCAAAGCCGTAACTTTCGCAGGGGTAAGAGGGCACCGGCGTCGTGAACACGTCCACCCAGAACCCCCCGTTGTTATCCGGATTCCAGGCCACCCCCGTCCCCCGATTCCATATCCCGATGGTGAAGGTGACGGGCTTGTTGGGCTCCAGCGTAAGCGGTTCTACCTGAAAGTCGGCAATGACCAGGTCGGGGACGCCGATGGGGACAGTGTGGTTGTTGTCTGCTGGTTGGGCGTCTCCGAAGGGGTCGCCGATGGTGAACGGGACGGAGAACTGTTCCGCCCCCACGCTGGTCTGCCAGACGTGGCTGATGACCAGGGTGACCCTCGGGCCGGTACTGCCGGCGGGTAGTGTGCCCACTGCGCGGGTATAGACCCGACCGCCGGCAGGCTGCCAGCCGTCTCCTACATAGACCGTCGCGGCCGGGATCACCGCGGTGATGACCACGCCCTCCGCGTGCATGGCCCCGGTGTTGGAATACGTCACGGTAAAGGTCATCGCCTTGCCGGGGGAGAAGAGGCTGGGCTTGTGGGTCACCGCCAGGCGCAGGTCGGGGCGGGTGCCGATGAGGTCCACCTCCTCTATCTCTACCGGCGCGGCCAGCGAGGGCGCCGTCATCCGGGCGCGGTTGACCACCCGGTCAGCTCCCGCCGCCAGCGGGCTGTCCACCTGCACCCCCACCCGGCCCTGGAAGACGCCCGGCGCGGGCAGGAAGGGGATTGGGAAGACCACCTTGTCGCCCGTTCGCTGGCAACTCGCCGCTGGCTCACAGCCCAGGTACGCCGCGTAGTTGGGCAGGGTGTCGGTAACCACGATTCCGTCGGCGTTCTCGTTGCCGCTGTTGGTGACGGTGAGGGTGTAGGTCAGCCGGTCGCCCGCATAGACAACGGTCACCCCGTCGCTTTTGGTCAACGAAAGGACCGGCGCGCTGCTGACCGTCGTCTGCGCGGTGGCGGTCAGCGGTGGCCCTTCGGCATACGCCAACTCGGCCTGGAAGGGCAGGACCGTGCCGTTGGTCAGCGGGGACGTCACCTGAACCCACAGGTCTATCCGCCCGCCCCCGCCCTCGCCGGGGATGGTGCCCGGCGTCCAGGACCAGGTCGTCCCTTCGCCCGCAGCCGGTGGGGGCGACGCCCCGGAGAAGACGACGCGCGAGTCCAGGGTGGCGGTGATGACGGCTCCGGTGGCGTTGGCGTTGCCGGTGTTGGTGTAGCGCAGGGTGTAGGTCAGCGTCTCCCCTGCCGGGACCGGGTCGGGCGAATCGGCCACACTGAACGTCACCCTCGGCGCGGCGGTCACCTGGGTGGTGGTGATAAAGTTCGCCGGGGGCGCCTCGTTGCTGCTCACGGTGACCATGTTCGCCAGCGTCGTCCCGTTGGGCAGAGGAGAATGTACCCGTACCCGTACCACGAAGTTGTAGACCCCGCCCGGATTGAGTGTCCCGATCGCCCAGACATTGTTCCCCTGGGTCGGGGGCGGGTTCGCGGAGAGGAACGTCACCCGGCTGTCGTAGGTGTCGGTGATGCGGACCCCCGTGGCCGGCGCGGTGCCGGTGTTCTGGCAAGCGATGGAGTAGACCAGTTCCCCGCCCGCCGCGACTGGGTCCGGGTCATCTACCTGCACCACCTTCAGGCTTGGCTCCGAGAGGACCTGCGTGGTTTCGGTGACGGTGAAGGGGACGGTCTGGTCGGTGTCCAGCGCCACCCGGTTGGTCAGCACCGTCCCTGCCGGGAGTGGGCTGGCGACCCGGACGACGACCTCAATGGTCTGCGGGCTTCCGACGGGCAGGCTTCCGAAGACCCAGCGCCGGTTGCCACTCCCCGACTGGGGCGGCGGGTTCGCGTAGACAAAGGAGACGTTGGCGTCGTACGTTTCGGTGACGACGACGCCCGTCGCGTTCTCGTTCCCACTGTTGGTGATGACAATGGTGTAGTACAAAATCTCCCCGGCCACGATCGGGTCGGGGGTATCCCTCTTGGTCATCGTGAGGACGGGGCGGGAGGAAACCGTTGTGGTCTGGATAGCGGAAACGGGCGGCGTCTGGTCCGAATCCAGCCAGGCGCTGTTGGTCAACACGGTGCCGTTGGGCAGCGGGCTCTGGACGGTAGCGGTGATGCGGATGGTGGCCGGCGCGCCGGGCGCCAGGTCGCCCAGAGACCAGTAGCGGGTCTGCCCGCTCCCCTGGGATGGCGGGACGGAGCCTGCAAAGAGGGTCCGAATGTCCAGAACGTCGGTCACCACTACGCCGTGGGCGACCTCGTTGCCGGTGTTCTGGTAGGTGAGGGTGTAGGCCAGTTGCGCGCCCGCGTCCACCGGGTCCGGGCCGTCCGTCTTGGTCAGAAGCAGGATGGGGGATGACCGGACCGTCGTCGTCTGGACGGCGGTGACCGGCGTTGTCTGGGCGCAGCCGATGACGGCGACGTTGGTCAAGACGGTCCCGTTGGTCAGAGGCATTTGGACCTGCACCCGCATAGTAATTTGACCGGGCGTGTTGACGGGCAGGGAGCCGAGGGTCCAGTAGGGGTTGCTGCCCATAAACCCGCTGGGGGCCGGCGTGGCGCCGCTATAAGTGACGTTCCCGTCCAGCGTGTCGGTGATCACCACCCCCGTCGCCGTCTGGTTGCCGGTGTTGGTGTAGCGCAGAGTGTAGGTCAGATAGGCGCCCGCGTCCACCGGGTCGGTCAGGTCGGCCTTGACCAGGTTCAGAATGGGGGCCAGAACGGTCAGGACGGCGGTATCGCTGATGCCGCTGTAGGTGCCCACCACCGTCCACGTGCCGGGGTTCTTTGAGACGTAGACGTTGCTGACCCAGTATCCCCCGTGGCCGCCCTGGAGGATGCTGAACGTGGTCTGGGTCGTCACATCCCCCCGCCAGTTGCCGTACGCGTCGTACGCGGCGGTGGTGTAGGTCTGGGACTGGCCGGCCTGGATGGTCGCGGTATCCGGGGAGACGACGATGTGGTGCAGCGCGGCGGGCTGGATGGTGACGCGCGCGGTGCTGGTAGCCGCTGCGTGCTGGGCATCCTCTACCCGCAGGGCGACGGTGTAGACGGCGGCAACGGTCCAGGTGTACTGGACGGTCGCCCCGACGCCGTCGTCGTATTGACCGTCAAAGTCCAGGTCCCAGGTGTAGGTGAGAACCCCGCCCCCGGGGTCGGAACCGATGCCGGTGAGGGTCACAGGCACCCCGGCGGTGCCGGTGTACGGCCCTCCGGCGCTGGCGGTGGGGGGGAGATTGAGGACGGTGACGGTCAGGGAGTCACTGCCCACGCCGCCGTCGTCATCGGTGACCACCAGGGTCACCAGGAAAGACCCCGGCTCACTGTAGACGTGGGTGGGGGTCAGCGCGCCGCCGAAGGAACCACCGTCTCCAAAGGTCCAGAGGACGTCGTGGGTGTCCCCGGCCCCAGGGTCGGTGAAGGTGCCGGTGAACGGGACGGCCTCGCCCTCGTTCACCTGCCGGTCCGGCCCTGCGTCCACGACCGGGGCGGCGTTGGTCACCGTCACCAGAGTCGTATCTGTGCCGAATGTGTTATTGTCGTCCCAGACCCGCAGCGCGGCAGTGTAGAGGCCGTTATCGGTGTAGGCGTGGGTCGTGGTGATGCCGGTAGCACGCGGCTGGAAGGTGCCCATATAGTAGAAATCCCATTCGTAGAGTGTGATGTCGTTGCCCGGGTCGGTGGAGGCACTCCCGTCAAAGAGGATAGGGCTCCCTTCGGCGGCGATGTACGGCCCTCCGGCGCGGGCTGTCGGCGGGATGTTGGTCACCGTCAGGACGGCGGTATCCCCGAGTGTGCCCCAGGTGCCGGTGACCGTCCAGGTACCGTCCTTCTCCGCCGTGTAGCGGTTGCCGTCCCAGGCTCCTCCGGCGCCGGGAGTGATGGTGAACGCAGTGCCGGAGGTGACGTCGCCGATGGGGTTGGCGCAGAGGTCAGCGGAGGCCGCCGTGTAGGTCTGGACCTGCCCGGCGGCGATGGTGGCGCTCTTTGGGGAGACGGAGAGGGTAGACGGCGGGCCGGAGGTCACCGTCAGCGTCGCCGTGGCGAACAGCGTCTCGTAGGTGGCGGTGACGGTCCAGGTCCCGGCGACGCAGGCGGTGTAGCGGTTGGCGGCCCAGATGCCCCCGGCGGCGGGGTCAATACTGTAACTTCCCGCGCCGGTCACGTCCCAGGGATTGCCGTAGGCGTCGTGGGCGGTGAGGGTGTAGGTGACGGGGGCCCCGGCAGAAATGACCGCCGTCGGCGGGGCGAGGGAGAGGGAGACCGGGGCGCCGTGGGCGAGGACGGACGTGGTTTCGGTGACGATGAGGGGGACCGCGCTGTCGCGGCCGATGTGGGCGACGTTGGTCAGGATAGTGCCCCCTTGCAGGCCGGTGGTGACCGTCACAAAGACCAGAATCTGGCCGGAGGCAGAAGCAGGAAGGTCGCCGACTGCCCAGTATGGGGCGGTCGGGGTGCCGCCGCTGGGGAGTGGGGAGGCGCTGGAATAGACGACGCGGAAGTCCAGGACGTCGGTGATGACCACGCCGCTGGCAGGGGCGCTTCCCGCGTTGGTGTAGCGGAGGGTGTAGGTCAGCGGGGCGCCCGCCACGGCCGGGTCGGGGCTATCCCCCTTGGTCATCCGCAGGTCCGGCGCGGCGACGGTGGTGGTGACCTGGACCGTCTGCGGCGGCGCGCCGTCCCCGGCAATGGTGGCCGTGTTGGTGAGGACGGCGCCGTCCGGCAGCGTGGCGGGGACGGTCACGGTCAGCACAATCTGCCCGCCGGTCGTCTCGGAGAGGGTGCCGACTTCCCAGTAGGGGGCCTCCGGCAGGCCGCCGGTCGGTTCAGGCGCGGCGGCCTGGTAAACGACGGACGGGTCCAGCGTGTCGGTGAGGACGACGCCGGTCACCGTTTCGGTAGTGGGATTGCTGTAGGTCAGGGTGTAGACCAGGAGATGGCCCGCCGGGACCGGGTCGGCGCTCTCCGTTTTGGAGAGAGACAGAGTGACTTGCTGGAGGGCCGGGCGGGCGACGGCGCGAGGGGAGAGGGCCAGGGAGAGGGCGATGACGCCCAGCAGGCCCAGAAGGAGGGGGAAGATGGGCTTCACCCCCTCCCCCTCTCCCACCAGTGGGGGAGGGGGTTGGGGGGTGGGAGTGAAGGGCCTCACCCCACCCCCGGCGGCTGCGCCGCCCGGGGGGAGGGGTGAGGACTGCGCAGACCGATTCCGGTATCTCATGGCCCGGGTGTCCCTCTTTCCGGCGTGGGGGTGGGGCGCTCCGGCGTGTCGGTGGGCGGGGCCGGAGTGTCTGTCGGCGGGGGTGGCGGGCTGGTGGGCGGTGGAGGCGGGCTGGTCGGCGGCGGTGGCGGCGGTGGCGGCGGCGGGAGCGGCGTCAACGTGGGCGTCGGAGTGGGCGTCCCCAGAGTGGGCGTCGGTGTGGCCACTCTCGTCCCAGGTGGCCGGGTCGGCGTGGGGAATGGGGAGAGGGGCGCCGGAGAGGGCGACGGCGAGAGGATGGCCGTCAGGGTCGGTGTCGGGGCCGGGCGGGTGGGGGTGGGGGAGGGGGTGGGGACGCGCGTGGCGCAGAACACTCCGACCTGCGCGGCCTCTCCCTCCGGCTTTCGCATCTCCCAGCAGGTGGGGAGGGTGATGGACTCGTCATCGGTCGCGCAGTTCACGGCCCCTTCCTCAATCCGCACATAGATGGCTCCCCCGTTCAGCCGAACCCGAACGCGGGAGGGCACCTCCAGAAGGGTCATGGAGATGACCGATGTGCCGATGCGGTAGGATGCCTTCTGGGCGATTAACGTCACCTCGCCGTCCAACACGGCCACGTCCAGGAGGGGGAACGCGCCGGGTTCATGGGCGATGAGCCGGGCGCCGGGGGAGAGTTCCAGCGTGCTGCCGTCGCCCATGCAGAGGCGGGCCCCTTCTGAGAGGGCCATGATTTCCGCCGGCTCCCGGAGGATGGCCGGTGCCCCGGTCTGCAGGTCGCTCCAGTCGGCGGCCCCGGCCCAGCGGACGCGCGCCGTCCCCCCGCACAGGAAGGCCTGAAGGTACGGGGGGACCCAGGCCTCGGTGGGCGAGGGGGTACTCTGGCAGGCCAGGACGGCCAGCAGCATCAGTCCGGTGGCGATAAGCAGAGTTCGATGGGACGTTTCCATAGCGATTCCCGCGCCCTTACCAGGCCAGGACGGTTTCGGCCATAGTGAACACGGGTTCCCGGAGTTTCGCTTCCACATATCGGGTCAGGCGCTCCACTGAATCAAAGTTCTCCGGCAGGATTTCCTCGTCCGGGACCTCAATCCCGAAGGTCTCTTCCACGAACATCACCAGTTCCAGCACCCCGGTGGAATCCACGATGCCCTCCTCCAGAAACGAGGCATCGTCGCGCAACCGGGCCTCGTCGTCGGTGAACAGGAAGTTTTCCAGGATGTACCGTCGGATTGGGGCTCTAATGGACATTCTTTCCTCTCCCTGGGGACGGATTGGGTTGGTCACCGTGATGATGACAATTTTATTGTAGGAGGCGAGGGTCGGTTTGGGGTGAAAAAATCCATAAAAAGAGGTTGGGCTGCGCAGGCAGTGATTCCGAAAGGGGAAAGAATTGCTGGGGCATCGGTCGCCGGGCTACGACGGCGCGCGCGGGCGCGGTGATCTTCCACTGGTGCGGCGGGGAGGGTAGGGGGATGATGTCGTGCAGGCCGCCAGGCTTGTTCCTCACCCCACTCCCGGCTCTTCACCTCACCCCCGGCCCCTCTCCTGACCGAAGGTCAGGAGAGGGGAAGGGGTAGCGGCGAAGCCGCTGGGGGAGGGGTGAGGTTGACGCCCGGCGCGAAGCGTAGGGGCAACCCTCGCGGTTGCCCCCAGGGGAGGCCGATTTTCCATCGGCGCTCCGGGCGGCGGGAAGTGAAGAGCCCAATCTGGTCTTAAGTTAACGCCTATGGGGGGTCAGGGGGAGGGGTGAGGAGCGCCGCCAGGCCTTTAGATACAGGCTAACAGCCTGCGCTACGAGATGATGGGTGGTGGTCCCGGCGCGGGCGGAGGGGGATGGTGCGGAACTCCCGCACAAAGCGGATGAAATTCTCCACCGTCGTCTCAAAGAGCGCGCGGCCGAATTCGGCGGTGGCGACGGTCGGGTCGCCGCAGACCCCGCTCTCGCTCATCCGCGACCACCAGTCCTGCCACGCCAGCGCGCTGGGCTCGGGGTGGTCCCAGTTGAAGTAGGTGAGTTTGACCTGCCCGATCTCCCGCACTGCCCGGTCCATTTGGACCAGGTCGGGCCGGAGGTAGAGCATCATCGCCGTCTCGTACTCGCCGGCGTGGGCGACGCCGCCGGGGCCGGAGCGGCGCATCCGGGAGAACGTCGGCTCCGCCAGGGTGGGGTCAATGGCCGCATTGGGACTGACGGCTCCGCAGATAGCACCCGTCTCCAGCACCACCCGCCGGGCCGCGAGGTCGGCGATGGAGGCATTGGAACCGTGCCCGTTGACGATGAGGATGTGGGTGAAGCCATGGCGGGCCGGACTCATCGCCACGTCGGCCACATAGGCGATGAGGGTCTGCATGTCCACCGAGACGGTGCCGGGAAAGTCTATATGGTGCTCGTCCAGGCCGTAGGCTACCAGGGGCATCACCAGCATCTCCTCCGGCGCCCGCCGGGCCGCCTCCAGACAGATGGCCTCCACGATGACGTTGTCGGTGTTGAGGGGGAGGTGCGGCCCGTGGTCCTCCACCGTCCCAAAGGGGAGCAGGATCACCGGCTGCCGGGCAATGGCCTCCCGCATCTCAGGCCAGGTCAGTTCGTCGTAGCGATATTTCACCGCAACCTCCCCGAGGAGCGATGATTTTGGGGCGGCGGCACAGCCGCCGCCCCAAAATCATCCGGTTTCAGGTTTCAGCCTTCGGGCCAGGGCCAGGGCCTCTTCCCGCGTGGTGACCTCTCCGGCGGCCTGCGCTTCCCGAATCGCCTCCAGCAGCCGCCCCACTTCCGGCCCCTCCGGGAGTCCCAATTCCCTCATCAGGTCGCGCCCGTTCACCAGCGGTGGGGGTGCGACGGCTCCCTGGCTCCGGTGGAAAAAGTACTCCAGCAGGGCATGGGCCGCCGCCCGCCGACGGGCCCACCGCTCCGGCTGCAGGTTCGGACCCCAGATGGCCAGGTGGTCGGCCAGGGCCAGCAGGACGACCTCCACCCCGGCGTCGCCGGTGGCCCGGAAGAAGCGGTAGGCGGCGCGCCCCGTCACGCCGCCGGGGGCATCGGCCATTTGGGAGGGCCGCAGGTGGGCGCGCACCATTGCGGCGACGGATTCCGCCTCGGCCCGGCTGAAGCGCATCCCGAACATCCACTCCGTTGCCCGACGTGCGCCAGCGGCCTCGTGGCCGTAGAAGTGGAGGACGGGGTGGGACTGCCCCGGTTTCATCTCCTCCGTGACGGTCGGAGGTTTGCCCACGTCGTGGAGCAGCGCGGCCAGGAGGAGGAGTGTCCGCCGGTAGCGGGGGACGACGGTGGGCCGCCGGAGATGGCGGACCAGCGCGGGGGCGAAGGGGGCCAGTGTCTCCTGGACTTCGTCCCATGCCCAGTCCGGCGCGTCGGCGTAGCGCAGGCTATCCGCCTGCGCTGCGCCGATGGCGCCGACCCGGCGCAGGATGTTCTCCGCCGCGTCCACCGTCATCAGCGTGTGCCACCAGACGTTGTAGCGGTGGGGCGGGGTCTGGGATTGCTCCCGGAGGGCCTCCACATCGGGGAGGATGGACGTCATCAGGCCCAGTTCGTCCAGCAGTTGGAGGTGGTAGGCGGCAGAGGGGGCGTTCAGGATACGGACGAATTCATCCCGGATGCGCTCCGGCGACGCATGGGGGAGTTCCCCCGCGCGCTCCATGATCCACCGGGCGGTCTGGACTTCCAGCCGCAGGCCCCGTTCGGCCACCATCCGGACGGCGCGCAGCATCCGGAGGGGGTCCCGGTCAAAGGCATGCGGCCCCACGGCCCGCACCAGGCGGGCCTCCAGGTCGGTCAGGCCGCCGGTGGGGTCTATCAGTTCACCGTCCGGCCCGACGGCGATGGCGTTGATGGTGAAATCCCGGTCACGCAGGTCTGCTTCCAGGTCGGGGCCGCGCAGGCGGGCGAAATCCAGTTCCACCCGCCGGCCCTCCCGCCGGAGGATGACCCGTCCGGTGTCCCGCTCTTCGTCCAGGGGGTAGAAGGCGCCCTGCAGCGCGTCGGCGACGGCGCGGGCCAGCCCCAGCGCGTCCCGGTCCACGGCGAAGTCCCAGTCGTGGACGGTCCGGCCCAGGAGCAGGTCTCGCACACAACCGCCCACGGGCCAGACCCGGACTCCCCGCCCGGCGGCCATCCGGCGGACAACGTCCCAGGGCCATGAAGGGAGCGAAACGGTGGACATCGTGGGATACCCCCGCCAGCCCTATGTCCCAACGCGCGCGAATCTCAGATTTGGCCCCCTTCTTGCCATCTCAGCATCCAGCGGGCGAAATCGGCCAGTTCCCCCTGCCCGTCAGGGGGCGGCTCGTCCGCCGGGCGAGACGCTTTCCGGTCAGCAATCCAGAAAGTCTGCATCCCGACCTGGCGGGCTGGGCGGATGTCCATCTTCCAATCGTCTCCCACCATGATGCACTCTTCCGGAGCCCGACCCAGCATCCGGGCGACCTCCGCGAAGAAGGCCGGGTGGGGCTTGGAGGCGTGCATCACTTCGTAGGAGGTGATGAGATGATAGGGGAATTCCTCTACCGGCACCCCTGCCCAGGCCAGCCGCTGGTCTATCGCCGAGCGGGGGAAAAGGGCGTTGGTGGCGATGGCGACTTGGAACCCCTGCCGGAAGAGCCACTCCACCAGCGGCCGCGCGATGCGCACCGGGCGGGTGAGCGATTGCAGCATGGGGAAACAGGTGGCGTAGAACTCCTCAAACAGCGGCTCCATCTCCTCCCGCGTCCGGCCAATGGCCGGGAAGAAGACGGCGTCAAAGACCTCCTGGTTGGTCCGCTCCGACCCGTTGTTGGCCATCATTGCGTCCGTCGCGCGCATCAGGTGGCGGATGAACGCGTCCGGCGGGTAATGGTCGGCGATGAACCGGCCCAGAACCTCCAGATAGGCCGGGATAAACTGCTCCATGTCGTTTTCCAGCAGGGTGTTATCCAGGTCCAGAAGCACGGCGCGGATCATTGTTCCTCCTTTGCTGGTAGGGTGTACTGTGGACTGGTTGCTCCCCTCTCCTGACCCTGTGGTCAGGAAGGGGCCGGGTGAGCGGGTGAGGAAGGCCGCCCCCCGCGATGCTCAGAACGGCCCGTAGCGGATAGCCACCGCCACAGCCATAAAGACGACCGTCACCAGAACCACCCCCAGCCAGAGCGGGAGCGACCACCGGAGCCACTTGGGGTACCCGACGGAGGTCAGCCCCAGCGAGATAAGCAGGACGGCGTTGGTGGGATATATCATATTGGAGAACCCGTCGCCGAAGCAGTAGGCCAGGACAGTCGTCTGGCGGGTGACGCCCAGGAGTTCGCCCAGGGGCAGGAGAATGGGCATCATCAGGAAGGCCTTGGCCGACCCGGAGGGGACGAAAAACTCCAGCAGCAGGGTCAGGCCATACATCGCGAGAACCGCAACGAAGGGGCTGGCCTGGCTGAACGGGCGGGACGCCCAGTGGAGAATCGTATCCATAATGCCGCCTTGGACGACGATGTGGCGGACGCTGGCGGCCATCAGGATGAGAGGGATGCTGGGGGCAATGCCCTTCCAGCCCTCCACCAGCGCGTGCCCCACCGTTCTGCCGCCCGCGCCCGAAAGCAACCCCGCCCCGACGCCCGCGATGAGGAAGAGCAGGCCCACCACCGGCAGGGTGTAATCGGAAATGGCGGGGACGAACGGGCCGACGAACAGCACCGCCAGGATGATCAGGGTCAACACACCAAACCAGACCAGCGCGCGGCCCACGCGCGGGGGTTCCGTCCCCAGTCCGGCTTCTCTGGCCTGATACTTCTCCCGTTCCGCCCGGTCTTCCCGGTGGACCGGGGAACGGGTGGGGTCGCGCTCAATCCGGCGGGCGTAGTTGGTGAGAAACACCGCGAAGAGGGCATAGACGGCGATGAAAACGGGAACGCGCAGCCACCAGCCGGAGAAGAGGGGCAATTCGGCCAGTTTCTGGGCGACCCCAATCGTAAACGGGTTGGTTATGGCCGCCGAGAAGCCCAGGTTGGTCGCCAGTACGGACATCCCCAGGCCCACCAGCGCGTCCCAGCCCAGGGAGTAGGAGAGGGCGACCATCACCGGCACCAGCGGGACGACTTCCTCAAAGATGCCGAAGAAAGCCCCCAGCGCCATAAAGAAGAACGAGATGAGCAGCAAGAGGGCGTACTTTTCCTGCCCGAAGCGCCGCACGATCCGCCCGATCGCGGCCCGCACGATACCGCTCCGGTCCAGCACCGCGAACGAGCCGCCGATGAAGAGGATGAAGATGATGATGACGATGACCGTCAGGTTGCCGGGCGCGCCCAGCACCTCTATCGGGGCCGTGAACCACCGCCAGAGGGGATAATCGGGCCGTGGGATCACCCGGTACGATGCGGGGTCAATCCCTTCCCGCCCGTCTACCGGGACGCGGTCGTACATCCCGGCGGGGACAGCGCGGGTCAGCAGGCCCGCCACCATCATCAGGACGAAGAGGATGACCAGCGACTGGACAAACGCGCGGGCACTGATCCGGACGCTCACCTGGGATTCCATGCTCACCTCCTGTGGGGGATGGCTTCAAGTATAGCAGAGATTGGGCAAGAGGCAAAGCACGATGCTCAAGCATCGGGCTCATTCTGCGAAGCACTTTCGGGGCCAACGATAGCCCGCAGAGGCGTAACTACCTACGCCAGGGGCTAAAAGCCCAATGGCCCTAACTTTTTCGGCGCGCTGGCCTTACCCCTCCCCCGGCCTCCTGACAAGTGTAGGTTTTTCGGGGAGCGGGGGATGCCGATCCCGGCCCTCACCCCATCCCTTACCCCCATATGTGTTAACTTAAGGGGCTGCGCCAGTTGGGTCGCCGCCTCGGGCGCTGACTGAAGCCAGCCTCTTTGGGCCTTCGGCCGGGTCCCTTCACTTCGTTCGCAACAAGGTCGGCCTTCGCCGACCTCCGGAGAA
>CALDFY010000092.1 GCA_937942115.1 uncultured Anaerolineae bacterium
CTGCCCCATATGGGGGCGACCGCAAAGGTTGCCTCTACATTTGTTTGCGGCCGAATCCTTATGGCGGGAGAAACCTCTGCGGCGATACCGCCGCAGAGGTTCTCTATTCCCATTGCGCAAAACAGGGAATCGTGGTAAAATATTAATTGTCTGGGCCGAGGTAGCTCAGCCTGGTAGAGCACCTGACTGAAAATCAGGGAGTCGGCGGTCCGAATCCGCCCCTCGGCACCTCGGGGAGCCCGGATGGCGCGGCCCCTGATTGGATTCATCTGTATTGCGATATGCTGCGTGGAGACCGATGAGCGTTTATGAGATAACAACGACCAAGATTCGTCAGTTGCCCGAATCGCTGGTTCAAGAAGTGAGCGCTTTCATAGACTTTTTGTTGATCAGGCAAGATAGCACTCGCTGGCAACTGTGGAACCAGTTCACCGAGGCGCTGGAACTTTCTGAAATGGGTTTCTCCGATTACTTGTCCGATCTGGAAGACTACGAGAGCCGTCTGGCACGCGGAGAAATCCAGTGGTGACTATCACCCGTGGAGATGTGGTGTTATGCGACCTCAATCCGGTGGTGGGCACAGAACAAGCGGGCGTTCGTCCTGCCGTTGTGCTCCAAATTGACCGCGCCAATGCAGCCAGTCCCCACACTATCATCGCACCGTTTACTACGAAAATTCGCCGTGCTCTCTTACCTTCTCACGTGTTGGTCCCTGCCGGTGTTGGCGGCTTGACCCAAGATTCTGTTGTGCTTTGTGAGCAGATTCGGGTCATTGATAAACGGCGGATTGTCAGGGTTCTTGGGCATCTGGACGAACCGTACTTGCAACAGATAGCAAGGGCATTGCGCACCATCCTTGGTTTGTGAAAACCAGGGCCGAGGTAGCTCAGCCTGGTAGAGCACCTGACTGAAAATCAGGGAGTCGGCGGTCCGAATCCGCCCCTCGGCACCTCGGGAGCCCGGATTGGGCGGCTCTGAATTTGCGCCTTTGAGCGCCCCATTCTGATTGCGCCGTGAGCGCCCCTTTGTGCCCTTGAGCACGAGAGCCAGCCCGCACTTGCCGGGCTCCCCTTTATTCATTCCCGGAAGAATAGCGTCCGTTCCAGAAGCAGGTTGGCATCGCCAGCCTGCTTTTTGCTATCGGGAGGCGGCGAGATGCGGTATATTGACCTGCGCAGCGATACGGTCACTCATCCCACCCCCGCGATGCGGGAGGCGATGTACCGGGCGGAGGTGGGGGATGACGTCTTCGGGGAGGACCCCACCGTCCGGCGGCTGGAGGAGATGGCGGCGGAGCGGATGGGGAAAGAGGCGGCGCTCTTTGTCGCCAGTGGCACGATGGGCAACCTGGTGGCCCTTCTGACCCACTGCGGCCGGGGGGACGAGGTTATCCTGGGCGACCGCAGCCACACTTTTTTCTACGAGCAGGGGGGGATGGCCGCGCTGGGCGGCATCACCCCCCGTCCGATCCCCAATCAGCCCGATGGGACGTTGCGCCTGGAGGACATCCGCGCCGCGATCCGGTCGGAGAACGTCCACTACCCGCGCACCCGGCTGATCTGCCTGGAGAACACCCACAACCTCTGCGACGGCGCGCCGCTGACGGCGGAGTACACCGCCGCTGTGGCCGCGCTGGCCCGTCAGCACGGCCTGCGGGTACATCTGGATGGCGCCCGTATCTTCAACGCGGCGGCGGCCCTGGGCTGCGACGTCCGGGACCTGGTGCGGGAGGTGGATTCGGTGATGTTCTGCCTCTCCAAGGGGCTGTGCGCGCCGGTGGGGTCTGTCCTCTGCGGGAGCGCCGACTTCATCTACGAGGCGCGGCGGGCGCGCAAGGTGGTGGGCGGCGGGATGCGACAGGCGGGGATTCTGGCGGCGGCGGGAATTGTCGCCCTGGAGCAAATGACCGACCGGCTGGCGGAAGACCACGCCCGCGCCCGGCGGCTGGCCGAGGGACTGGCCCAGATTCCCGGCGTCCGGGTGGGCCCCGTCTACACCAATATCTTCTATTTCTGGCTGGATGACGGGGTCGCCCTGGCTCCCCAGGAGTTCCTCCGCCGACTGCGGGAGCAGGGGGTGCTGGTGCTGGGGCGGGAGGACGGCCGCTTCCGCGCCGTCACCCACTACTGGATCACCGACGAGGACATAGAGGCGACGCTGCGCGCGGTGGAGGCGGTGCTCGCTTGAACGGGCCGGGCACCGGGAAAGCCAACCCCGCCCGGACGTGAAAATCCGGGCTCAGATTACCGCCAGGCGGAGGCTAATCCCCATACCCGTGCGGATGGGTGCGGTGCCAGTTCCAGGCGTGCTCCACGATTGTCCACAGGTCCGGGTACTGGGGTTTCCACCCCAACTCGCGGCGGATCCGCTCGCTGCTGGCAACCAGGACGGCCGGGTCGCCGGGCCGTCGGGGGCCGACAACTGCCGGGATGGGATGGCCGGTCACTTCCCGGCAAGTCTCTATGACCTCTTTGACCGTGAACCCCTGTCCGTTCCCCAGGTTGTACGTTCGGCTTCCCTGGTCCAGGGCTTCCAGCGCCAGAATATGTGCCTGCGCCAGGTCGGTGACGTGGATGTAATCCCGGATACAGGTCCCGTCCCGGGTGGGATAGTCGTCCCCGTAGATGGTGACGGCGTCCCGCTGCCCCAGCGCTACCTGAAGGACCAGCGGGATCAGATGGGTCTCGGGGTCGTGGTCTTCCCCCCGTTCTCCGGTGGGCGACGCGCCGGCGGCGTTGAAGTAGCGCAGCGCCGCGTACCGGAAGCCGTAGATACGGTCCAGCCATGAGAGAATCCGCTCCAGCAGATTCTTGGACTCCCCGTAGGGGCTCCCCGGGACGATGTCTTCCTCTTCGTCTATCGGGATTCGGCGCGGGCGGTCAAAGAGGTTGGCCGTGGAAGAGAGGATGAAGCGGCGCACGCCGTGGGCAACGGCCTCCTGCAGCAGGTTCAGCCCGTTGGTGACGTTCTCCCCCAGGTACTTGAAGGGCAATTCCATAGACTCGGCGACCAGTGTGTAGGAGGCGAAGTGCATCACGGCGTCTATGGGATAAGTCTCAAAGACGGCGCGGACGGTCTGGCGGTCGGCCAGGTCTCCGTAGACGAAGGTGGCCTGGGGATGGACGGCGGCCCGATGGCCGGTATAGAGGTTATCCAGGACGACGACGGAATATCCCCGGCGGATCAGTTCTTCCACGACGATGCTGCCGATGTAGCCGGCGCCCCCCGTGACCAGAATGTTCATCGCTCCCTCCCGGAATAATACGTGCCAGGCACGTCAACATGCCTGGCACGTTTCAGGCTGGGGGCGGAGGATTCGAACCCCCACACGCAGATCCAGAGTCTGCCGTCCTACCCTTAGACGAGCCCCCAGGGCTTCCTCACCCCACCCCTGCCGCCTTCGGCGGCACCCCCTCCCCTCTCCTGACCGAAGGTCAGGAGAGGGGAGGGGTGAGGCGAAATTATTGTACCACATTCTCCCGATCTGGCAAGTCGGCCGGTGGGTTGTCCGGCCGTTTTCCCGCAACCGGCAAAGCGATACCGAAAAGCGAGCCTTTCCCGGGTACCCCTTCGCTCTCCACCCAGACCCGTCCGTGGTGTTCCCGAACGATGCTCTGAACCAGGCTCAGCCCCAATCCTGTTCCGGAGACATGTTCGGTTCCCGGCTGGCGGGCGCGGTAGAAATGTTCAAATATCCGGGGAAGTGCCTCTGAAGGGATGCCCACACCGGTATCCTTTACGGTGAGGATGACCTCTCCGTTCTCCTCCCACACCCGGAGGGTAATCGTCCCTCCTTCTGGGGTATATTTGACGGCGTTATCCAGGAGATTGCTGATGGCCTGGAGGAGCATTCGGCGATTGCCCCGCACCGGCGAGGTGTCCGGGGTGACCTCGGTCCAGAATCGCAGGCCTTTCACCTCTGCTTGCCAGCGATACTCGCCGGCAGCCTGTTGAGCCAGTTGGCCCAAATCCAGGAGTTCATCGCGGCGCTCTGCGGAGATTTCAACCCGTTCCAGTTCCAGCAACTCGTCAATCAGCCGCTCCATCGTCTTCAAGTGATGGGTGATCCGGCGGGCCAGATCGGCCTGCATATCCGTCAGGGGGGGGAGTTCTTCCAGGAGGATGTGGAAGAAGCCGCTGGCCAGTTGCAGGGGATTGCGCAGGTCGTGGGAGGCGATCCGGATGACCTGGGATTTCAACTGGCTCAGCCGGTGCAGGGGGGTGACATCGGCCATCGCCAGCACATATCCAACCCGTTCCCCCTGGGAATTGTAGACCGGGGCCACCTGGGTCGCCATCACCCGTTCGTCGCTCAGAACGACCTGGCCGCTTTCCCGCCCGATGATCTCTCCCCGCTCAATCTTCCCGATGATTTCCCGCAGGCTCTGGTGACAAATCACCTCCTGGAGAGGACGATTCATCATATCCGCTTCCCGGATACCGAAAATATCTTCCATCGCCCGATTGGCCAATCGGACCTGTCCCTTTACGTCCGTGACCACTACCGCGTAATCCACGCTATCCAGGACCTCTCGCAAATATCGTCGACCGGCCTCCACTTCCCGGAACAGGCGAGCATTTTCCAGCGCGACCCCGGCCTGATGGGCCATCATGATCAGGGTTTCCAGGTCCTCCTGACGAAAGGCGTGGGGTTCGTAACTCTGCACCGAGATGGCACCGATCGCGCGCCCCCGGGAGAGGAGAGGTACGGCGATCAGGGATTCCGGACACCGGCTGGACCCCGTAGTTTCCAGGTAGATGGGGACTTGTTGGACCTCTTCCAGTGTGGAAAGAAAGAGGGGTTCACGGCGCTCTATGGTATACGCTGCCAGGAGTCGGGTAGGGTCATACGGGAGTCGCTCCGGCGGATACCGCCGCCCCTCATCGTAGATGAGTTCATAGCAAACCTCATTCCGCTCCGGGTCGTAGAGGACGATCCAGAAATTGCTCGTGTCCATTAACCGACTTGTCCCCTCGTGAATCAGGTTGAGGAGCGGCTCCATTTCCAGAGAGGAACTGATGGTCTGTCCGATTTCATTGAGCAGGTGTAATGTGGTCACCCGCCTCTGCAATTGCTCGGAAATCTGTTGCAACTGCCAGACGGTCGCGCTCGCTGCCAGGAAACCGAGGGCGGCGAAAAGGCTGCCGGTCAGGCCAAAAGCCGTATAGGTGACGGCTCCGACAACCCCGAACGGGGAAAAGCCCATCTTAAATGCCACAGTGCGTGGAGCGACCTGAAGTATGAATGTAGAGAAAGATGTACCGCGCAACAAACTGTCCAGCGCCATCATCCCAATGTTGACAGCGGTGACAACCAGGAAGAGCAATAATGCCAACCCCAGTTCGGGCCCATCCAGCCGGGTGAGGGGTACCGCTCCCCCCAGAGCATTGTACACCGCCCCGCCGACCAGCCACATGAGGATATACATCCCGATAGTCCGGGCGATGAAATCGGGGGATCGGCGGAGGAGAAGGCTCTCGCTGATCAGGGCACCCATCCCCGCCACCCACGCTGCCATCACCGGACCGAAGATCAGCGCGCAGGCCAGATGGACGATGGTCTCCAAGGAAAGGTAAACGGGGCCTGCCATCTGGATGGCAAAGCGGTCGGCCATCAACACCAGGGGGATGAAGACCGCCATGGGGAACCAGTTCTTCGGAGGCGCCGCGCGGGTGGAAACAATGAGGGAAGCCAATCCGATGGCCAGTAACGTCCAGGAAAACGCCCGAAAGAGACGTGGATAGCGGATTTTCTCGGCCATTCCTTTCCTGCCCACGAGCCTTTTGCTTCGGTGTCAGCCCGATGGACAGACCCCCGCCCCCCTGCCTCCGCTCCGCGGCCGTCTGGTGGGACATCTGCATTATACACCCTTTTCTGGTTCAGGCAAGTGGCGATTTTACGGTAGCCCTTGTCGGAATTTGCACAGATGTAGAGGTGAATTATAATAAGCACCGGCGGGAGGTAACCCCCAAGGAACGAGAATTCCGCATCAGAGCTCCCGTTTGTGGCCAAGCCAGGGTCGTGAGAACAGACATCCCTCAGGAGAATGCCTTATGGAAGAAGAAATTGACCTGCGAGAGTACGTCCTGGTCCTCCTCAAGTACTGGAAGTGGATTCTTGGGACCGCCGTGGCGGCGGCCGTCGTGGCGCTGGTGGTGAGTTTCCTCCTCCCCCCCACCTATGAGGCCGTTGCCCTGGTGGCGGTCACCAAACCCCGCTATGTGATGCAGTTTGACCCCCGGATAGAGACCCTGAACAACATCCAGCCCGCCTACAAAGCCTATCCGGAACTGGCCGCCAGCGACGAGGTCCTGCAGGAGGTGCTGGCCCGGCTGAACCCGCGACCGGAGAAATTGGAGACGTTGCGGGACTTGC
>CALDFY010000093.1 GCA_937942115.1 uncultured Anaerolineae bacterium
TTGCCCCTTTTTGCCGCTTTGCCCGCGCTGACCAACCCCATTGAAGAGCACGCGGTGGACGCGGCGCTCTTCCACGTCTACCGCGCCGTGGTCTTCGCCGCTGCGCAGGCCGACGGCCAGATGTACCCGCGCTGGGTCCCCGGTATCAACGGCGGCCTGGGCGGGCCCCTCTTCGTATTTTATTCGCCGCTCATCTATTTCCTGATGACGGTCTTCCACACCGTCGGCATTCCCTTTGCCCTCACCTGGCGGCTGGTGGTCGCGCTGGCGTTTGTGGTCGCGTCGGCGGGGGCTTTCGGCCTGGGGCTGACCCTCTTCCGCCGGGCCGATGTGGCCCTGGCCGGCGCGGCACTCTATACTTACTCCCCCTACCTTCTGCGCGAACTGTTTGAGCGCGGCTCGCCGCAGGGTGTGGCTATCGTCCTCTATCCCTGGTTGCTGTGGGCGCTCATCGCGTTAGCAGAGCGGCCATCGGGGCTGCGGCTGGCCCTGGCCTCTGCTGCCTGGGCGGCCCTCATCCTCACCCATAACGCCGGCGCGCTCCTGGCCCTGCCCGTCCTGGCTCTCTGGTGGCTCTTCCTGACCCTGCGCGCCGGCCGGGTCGGCTTCGGGCTGACCGCATTGGCCCTGGCCGTCGGGCTTCTGCTGGCGGCGTTCTTCCTGCTCCCCTTTATGGCCGAACGGTCGGCTGTCCAACTGGAAAACGCGGCCGACCGCTCGTGGGCCTCGCCGACAACGGGGGTGATGCGCCTCTCCGAGTTCTTCGCCTGGCCTCTGGTCTTTGACGCCGGTCTGGTCAATAACGACACCGGACAGACGCTGGGGCCGCTCCCGGCGTTTCTCATCCCCCTGGCACTGGTGGCGGCGCCGCTGCTGGCCCGGCGCGGACGGCGGGCCGAAGCGGCCCTGGCCGGAGGGTTGGCCCTCTGGGGGGCCGTCGCCCTCTGGATGCAGACGGTCTCCGCCACCCCCGTCTGGGCAGCGATCACGCCGCTGGGCGTGATGCAGTATCTGAACTTCCGCTGGCGGCTCCTGGCCTCTATGGGCCTGGTGACAGCGCTGGGAGTCGGGCTCTTGCTCTTGATCATCTCCCGCCGCTGGATCGGCCTCCTGGCCGCGCTGACCGCCGTCCTGGGCGTGGGGATCGCGCTTCCTTCTCTCTACCCGTCACTCCTGACCCACCACGCCGATGTCCCCCGGTCTCCCACGACCGAAGATGTGCTGGAGTTTTCCCTGCGCACGGGGTTTCCAGACCTGAGTTACTTCCGGGAACTCCTCCCCCGCTGGCGGACCGTCCCTTTCACCCAGGACGAGGCGGAGCGCATTGCCGCCTCGCCCGTCTCCAACCTCCCTGAAGGGGGACGGGTGCTCCGCTGGGAGCGGCGGACGGGGTACCTGAAGGCGGAACTGGAGACGCCGACGGCCTTTCAGGGCGCGTTCCACGCCCTCTACTTCCCCGGCTGGGCCGGGTACCTGGACGGTGAACGACGGCCCCTGCAGCCTGCCGAAGGGAGCGGCTATATTTTGATGGACGTCCCCGCCGGACGGCACACCGTCCTCCTGAAATACGAAGGCACCACGGCCCAGCGGGTGGGGGATTGGGTGAGCGGGATGACGGCGGTAGCCCTGCTGGTCCTGGCCCTGTTGTGGCGGAATCCCGCACAATATCAATCTTGTGTTACGTATGTAACTCCCCGCTGGTGGGTCGCCGGATTGCTGGTCGGGCTGGCGGCATTGAAAACGTTCTGGCTGGACCCCCATACCACCTTCCTGCGCCACAACTCCACCTGTGAATCCATTCACGGCGCGCAGGCCCAGGTGGACGTCTGGTTCGGGGAGACCCTGCACCTCTGCGGGTACGCCGTCTCCGCCGACCGCGCCGCGCCGGGCCAGGAGGTCTCCGCCACCTTCTGGTGGGAAATTCCCCAACGGGTAGAGCGCGGGGCCAACAGTTTCGTCCACCTGATCGGGCCGACGGTCAACCCGGCCACCGGCACCCCCCTTTGGGGACAGGAAGACAAGCAGATGGGCATCAACTGGTGGCGGCCGGGCGGCCTCTACCGGGATACGTACACCTTCCGGGTCGCACCCGACGCCCCGCCCGGGGAGTACCGGCTGGAGGTGGGGTGGTGGGACCCCGAGACCCAACAACGCTACCCGCCGCGCATCCTGCGGGGAGAAGGGGTCGCCCTTTCCGAATGGAACTCCCTGCTGGTCGGCACGGTCACCGTCCCATGAACCCACCCCGCCTCCCGTTTCACGTTTTACTTTTCACGTTTCTGGCTTTACTCTACACCCTCACCGTCCCCCTCTTTGAGGGGAACGATGAGTCCTGGCACTATGCCTACGTCCGGTACATCGCCGAGAACGGGGCATTGCCCCGCCAGCCGCCGGACCGGTATCCGCATTGGGCCCGGCAGGAGGCCAGCCAGCCGCCCCTCTACTACCTGCTGGCGGCCGCGCTGACCCGCCCGGTGCCGCAGGACGACCTGCCCGCGCTCTACGGGCGGGAGAACCCATTCCCGGCCGTCCTGCCGGTCGGATACCGGGATAATCAGAACCACTACATCCACACCGACGCGGAGCGGTTCCCCTACCGGGGTGCGGCGCTGGCGATTCGCCTGGCCCGCCTGCTCTCCATCCTTTTCGGCGCCGGAACAGTCTGGGGGACGTACCGGCTGGCGCGGAAGTTATTCCCGGAGGAGGAGTGGGTGGCAGCAGGGGCAGCGATGACCGTTGCCCTGATTCCGGGCTTTCTCTTCACCTCCGGCCTGGTCAACAACGACGCGCTGGCGGCCTGTATCGCCACCTGGGCGCTGGGGGTGTTGCCTCACCCCACCCCCGCCGCCTTTGGCGGCATCCCCTCCCCTCTCCTGACCGAAGGTCAGAAGAGGGGAGGGGGCAGGTGGAGGGGTAAGGCGGGCCTCCTCCTGGGCGCGGCCGCGCTGACCAAACTGAGCGGCCTGCTCCTCTGGCCCTTCGCCGCCCTGGCGCTGGCCTGGGAGGCCGGCCGCCGCCGGGATGTCCGTTTCCTCCTTCGGACCGGCCTGGTCGTGTTTGGGGCCGCGCTGGCCCTCTGCGGCTGGTGGTACGGGCGCAACTGGTATCTCTACGGCGACCCCACCGGCCTGGCGGCCATGCTTCCGCTGGTGGGCCGCCGCGAGCCGGGTTTCGGCCTGGCGGACTTCTTCCGGACCGAGGCCGGGCTGGTCTGGACCTCCTACTGGGCCGTCTTCGGCTGGTACAACCTGGCCGCGCCGGCGTGGGTCTATCGGGTCTACGGCCTGCTGACGGCCCTCGGGCTGGCCGGACTGGTCCTCTTCGGGGCGCGCGCGGTGCGCCGCAAGGACCGGGGCGCGCTGGGTCGGGTGGGGTATCTGGCTCTCTGGGCGCTGATTGTCGCGGTGGGGCTGATACGCTGGACGCTGACCACCGGGGGCTCCCAGGGGCGGCTGCTCTATCCGGCCGTCGGCGCTCACGCTGTCCTGCTGGCCCTGGGCTGGGCGCAACTGGTCCCTGCGCGGGCGCGCCGGTGGTTCTTCCCGGTCCTGGGGGGCGTCCTGCTGGCGCTGGCCCTCTGGATGCCCTTCGGCGTCATCCGGCCCGCCTATGCCCGCCCCGCGCCGCTGACGACGGTGGCGGATTTGGAGAGACGCATCTCTCATCGGACGGACATCCGCTTCGGCGAACACATCACGCTGCTGGGCTATCGGGTAGAGGCGGAGGAGGTCCGTCCGGGCCAGACTGTCCCGGTCACCCTCTGCTGGCGGGCCGACGGTCCGGTCGGGGCCGACTACTTCGTCTCCCTCTCCCTGCTGACGGCGGAGGGGCTGACGGCGGGGCAGAAGGTCACCCACCCCGGCCTGGGGACGTTTCCGACCTCCCTCTGGCCGCCGGGTGGGGCCTTCTGCGACCGCTACCCCCTGCCCGTGCGGGAGACCGTCCCGACGACGACGCTGAGCACCCTGGCAGTGGGCCTGACGACTTTTACGGAACGGCTGCCGGTGTATAATAATAAAGACGGGCGGCTGGGGGATACGTTCCACTTCCCGGGCCCACGGATCACTGTTCCGGATTCCGGGCCAGTGCTGGACTACCGCTGGGGGCACGAGGTGGCGCTGGTCGGCTACCGGCTGGAGCGGGCGGTCCTGATGCCGGGAGAGGAACTGGACCTGACCCTCTACTGGCGGGCGCTGGGTCCCTTCGGCGGCCCCCGCTCAGCGACGGTACAGGTCCTGCAGGGGGATTTCAAAATCGCCCAGACCGACCTCCCGCTGAACCTGGGGCCGGGGGAGGTCTGGGCGGACCACCGGCGGATGCCTCTGGCGGCGGATGCCCCGCCGGGGGTATACGAACTCAAAGTGGCCGTCTACGACCCGACGGGGGGCGGCGCCCTGCCCGTCTACGAACACGGGCGGGCCCTCCCCGTCGGCGGCCTGCTCCCGCTGTGGGAGGTGAGGGTGGATGGTGGACGATAGACGATAGACGACAGACGATGGGTCAGTGGTCAGTGGTCTGCCGTCAATGGTCAGAGGTCCGAGATGATGGCCGAGGATTTAACTCCCCGACAGCAGATGATTCTGGAACTGGTGGTGCGGGAATTCGTCCAGACGGGTGCGCCCGTCGCCTCCCGCACGCTGGTGGAGAAGTACGGGCTGGACGTGAGTCCGGCGACGGTGCGCAACGAGATGGCGCGCCTGGAGGAATTGGGGTACCTGACCCACCCGCATACCTCCGCCGGGCGCCAGCCCACCAACGAAGGATACCGCTACTTCGTGGAGCGGCTCCTCCGGGAGACGGAGTTGCCGCTGGCGGAGCGCCGGACCATCGCGCACCAATTCCAGCAGGTTCGGGACGACATAGAGGAATGGATGCCGCTGGCGGCGTCGGTGCTGGCGCGCACGGCCCGGGGCGCGGCCCTGGTCACCGCGCCGCAGGCTGCCCAGCCCCGCTACCGGCACATGCAACTCATCTCCACCCAGGGCCGCCTGGTCCTGCTGGTCCTCGTCCTCCAGGGCGGCATGGTCCGGCAGCAGATGCTCACCCTGCCCGAGCCGCTGCCGCAGGGGGTGCTCAGCGAGGCGGCAGACCGACTGAACCAACTCTGCGCTGGCCTCACCGCCGACGAGATTGAACCTCGCATCGGGAGCCTGCCGCTCCTGGAGGCGGACGTGGCCCGGCTGGTGGTGGGGATGATGCGGCGGGCCAGCGCGGTCGCCCCCGATGAGATTTACCACGACGGGCTGAGCGAACTCTTCCAGGAGCCGGAATTCCAGGAGGGCCCCCACGCCCAGGGGGTGCTGCGGGTCATTGAGGAGCGCAGTTTCCTGGAGGCGATTCTGGCCCACGCGCTGGGCTCCACCGTCGGCAGCGTGCGGGTGATGATCGGGGGCGAGGGCCGCTTTGACGAACTGCGCGCCTGCAGCCTCATCCTCAGCCGCTACGGCGTGGCCGGCCTGGCGACGGGCGCGCTGGGCGTGCTGGGCCCCACCCGCATGGGCTACGGGCGGGCCATCTCCGCCGTCCGCTTCGTCGCCGGCGTCCTCTCCGAACTGGTCTACGATGTCTTCGTCGTCCGCACCGAATCCGCTCTGCCCTACCGCACGGAATACGAAGCACGCGATACGGAATCCGAAACACGCACCACGGAGTAGGAGGTCAGCATGGCGGCCGAACGGCAAGAGTCGGTACCTGCAGAGGCAACCCCTCAAACCGGGATGACCGCCG
>CALDFY010000094.1 GCA_937942115.1 uncultured Anaerolineae bacterium
TTGACGCCCTTCTCAGGAGGTCGGCGAAGGCCGACCTTGTTGCGAACGAAGTGAAGCAACCCGGCCGAAGGCCCAAAGAGGCTGGCTTCAGTCAGCGCCCGAGGCGGCGACCCAACTGGCGCAGCCCCTTAAGTTAACGCATATGCCCCCGGCCCCTCTCCCCAACGAAGTTTGGGAGAGGGGAGGAGCCGGGGGAGGGGTGAGGCCAGCGCGCCGAAAAAGTGAGGGCCATTGGGCTTTTAGCCCCTGGCGGAGGTAGTTACGTGCCATTGGCCTGTTTGCCCCTCTCTCTGTTTGGGGTACAATAGGCCGGTAACGGGTCCGCTCCCTGGATGGCCGTCCCTCTCCCCCAACGGGCGTACCCGAACCCTGAACTGGAGGTCAACCTGTCCCTGCACCCTGCCGACCGTCTACTGGACTGGTTCGCCCGTCACGCCCGGGACCTCCCCTGGCGGCGGAACCGGACCCCCTATCGGGTCTGGGTCGCCGAGGTGATGCTCCAGCAGACGCGCTCGGAGACCATGGGGCCTTACTACGAGCGCTTCATGGCCCGCTTCCCCACGCTGGAGAGCCTGGCCCAGGCCCCCCTGGAGGAGGTCCTCCGGCTCTGGGAAGGATTGGGCTACTACGCCCGCGCCCGCCTTCTCCACGCGGCGGCGCAGAAAGTGCTGGAGGAATGGGGGGGCGAGTTACCCGACACCCGGGAGGGACTCCAGAAACTGCCGGGCATCGGGCCGTACATCGCCGGGGCGGTGGCGTCCATCGCCTTCGGTCGCCCCGAGGTGGCGCTGGACGGCAATGCCTGCCGGGTGTTGACCCGCTTCCTGGCGCTGGAAGGCGACCCCCGCCAGTCCCCTGTCCGCCGACGGCTGGAGGAATATGCCCGCTCCGTTATGCCGCCGGACCGTCCCGGCCCCTTCAACGAGGCGTTGATGGAACTGGGCGCGACCCTCTGCCTGCCGCGCCGCCCCCGCTGCGGCGATTGTCCTCTGGCCGACGATTGTCGGGCCCACCGGCAGGGACAGGAAGAGATGTTCCCCACCCGCATCCCCCGGCGGCCTATCCCCCACTACGAAGTGACGGCGGGGGTGGTCCAGGGCCCAAACGGGCGGTTCCTCCTGGCCCGTCGGAAAGAGAACTCCTTTCTGGGCGGACTCTGGGAATTCCCCGGCGGCAAGCGGGAGGAGGGGGAGAGTCTGGAGGAATGCCTGGCGCGGGAACTGCGGGAGGAACTGGGCATTGAGGTGGCGGTGGGGGAACATCTGGTCACGCTGGAGCACGGATACACCCACTTCCGCATCACCCTCCACGTGTTCCGCTGCCGCCTGGTCGCCGGAACGCCCCAGTGCCTGGATTGCGCCGAGGTCCGCTGGGTGACGGTGGAGGAGATGGCCGCGCTGCCGATGCCCGTGACCGACCGCCGGATCGCGGGGATGCTTTCCGGTGAGACCTACGGCCCGCTCACCTGAATCGCTACGGGCAGGAGGAGATAGTCGGCGCCGCCGGATACCGGTACCCGGATGTGCGGCGCGGCCGGGTCGTAGAAGCCGACGGCGATGCGGGCCTCGCCGGTGTAGTCTGTGGCGGTCAGCGATACCGAATGGAAGTCCACCAGGACCTCTCCCGCCGCCCAAGTGGTGGTGGGACGGGTCCCCTCCACCGGTGTCCCGTCGTGCTGGCCCAGGAGGCGGGAAACGTCCGGCGGAATCAGGTGGACGAAGACCTGATAGTTGAGGCTTCCGGCCCCGGGCAGCGCGCGCCAGTAGAGGGTCACCCCCACGCTCTGGCCCGGGCGGAGCGTCGTGGTGGTCAGGTCGTAGCCGATCAGTTCCGCCACGTCCCCGAAACGGGCGTAGAGGATGTTGGAGGGGACAGGGCCGGTCGGTGTGGCCGTTGGCGGTGGGGTGGGGGAGACAGGAGGCGGTGGCGCCGATGCCCCGACGGTCGGCGTGATGGTCGGCAGCGCGCCCAGAATGGGCGTCGCCGTGGGTCGGGGAGACGGGCTGGGAGTGACCACCAGTCCCGGGGGCAGGGTGGGGGTGAGGGTGAGGTCAGCGCTCAGGGCCGGAAGCCGCTGCAGATACCAGACCCCTGCGAACAGGAAGACCCCGGCCAGGAAGAAAAGGAGCGCCGTCCGCCAGAAGCGCCCGCTCTTCTCCCGCAGTTCCTCCTGCTCATAGACAGTCAGGCTGCCTGCCAGTTTCCGTCCGGTGGAGAGGGCGCGGACGAAGTAGATGAGTGCGACCAGGCCGCAGGCGGCGTAGAAAATCCAGGCAATGCCGGCCAACCACCCCAGGATAATCTTCATAATCGCCGCAACACTCCCCGAATGATGGTCTCCAGGCGCGGGGCGAGAACCCGCCCGGCTTCCAGCACTTCCTCGTGGGTAGCGACGTTTTCCCCTTCCGTGGAGGCGACGTTGCTGATGCCGGAGAGTCCCAGCACCCGCATCCCGCCGTGGCGGGCCACCGTCACCTCGGGGACGGTGGACATCCCGACGGCGTCGGCGCCGATGAGCCGGAGGAAGCGGATGTCGGCGGGGGTCTCAAAACTGGGCCCCGCCAGGCAGATGTAGACCCCTTCGTGGACCGGGATGCTGGCCTCCTGAGCGACGGAGCGGGCGATGGCGCGCAGGGTCGGGTCGTAGGCGGAGGACATATCGGGAAACCGGGGGCCGAAGCGGTCCAGGTTGGGCCCCCGCAGCGGGTTCAGCCCGGCCATCCCGATCAGGTTGATGTGGTCCCGGATGACCATCACATCGCCGGGGCGGAAGGAGGGGTTCAGGCCCCCAGCGGCGTTGGTGACGATGAGCGTATTCACCCCCAGCGCCTGCATCACCCGCACCGGCAGGGTGACCTGGGCCATGGAGTAGCCCTCGTAGTAGTGGGCGCGCCCCTGCATCACCATCACCGGGTGCCCTTCCAGATGGCCCACGACCAGCCGTCCGGCATGGCCTTCCACCGTTGCGCGCGGGAAGTGGGGAATATCCGGGTAGGGGATGACGGCCTCAGCCTCCACCGCCTCGGCGACGGCGCTCAGGCCGGATCCGAGGATGATGCCGACCTTCGGACGGGAAGCGAACCGCCGCCGCAGCGCCTCTGCAGCGGCATCAATGACCTCTTCGGTGAGAAATTCATCCATCGCAATGCAATCCGCTGAATCTGCAATCTTGAATCTGCAATCTGCTGCCCATGGTTCGCTCATTTTTACGGCGGTTTAGCAGAACTGGCGCAGAGCCTGGTGTAGATGTCTGTAGAGAAGCCCAATAATGCCAGGATGCGCTGTTGTACCTCGGAAAGCGGGGTAAGATGACGACAGGTTTGATGAGACTCCTGAATGACCGTCAGGGTGATCTCGCAGAAGGCCCCCAGGAGGCGCTCCGCCGTCGGCCGCGCCGTCTCCCGTTTGGGGTTCCCGGCATACAGACCGCGCAGTTTCCCCCCTTCCGCCGCCAGGCTGCGGCGGACCACAAACTCCAGCAGGGTCAGCACCCGCAAGCCAACCGCCAGCAACCGGATCAGGCCTGCAATCCGCTCATCCCGTTGCAGATACAAGGGGGTCAGCGAGAGCGACCGCCCTTTCAGACGCCCCATTCCCCGGTCAATGATGTACTGACCCCGGTAGGCCAGCACGGCCTGCTCCAGCGAAAGCCGTTCCGCCAGGGCATTGGTAGCATATACCCGCCATCCCAGCCGGCGGATGGCCCGCTCCAGCGCCGCCTCATCCACCTCCACCCTTATCCAT
>CALDFY010000095.1 GCA_937942115.1 uncultured Anaerolineae bacterium
GGCCATCGCGATCCAGAGGATCGCGCCCTGAATCTTGTGGCGGATCTCGTCCATCTGGACCTGCCCCAGGTCCAGGCGTCCCCTTTGGACGGTCGCCTCGTGGACCCGCTGAGCGTGCTGGCCGCTGGAGCGCCAGAGGTCTCTCACCGTGCGCGGGTCCAGCCCAAAGGCGAACACAATCACCTGGAGCGGACAGCCGTAGGCTAACAGGCTGATCATTCAGGCGATCCATTGGGGGTCCAAATGGCGCCGGTAGAGCGGCGGCCCGTAGGTAGCCGCGAAGGTCCGGCCACAGGTGCGACAGATAAACCGTTTCTCTTTCCGGCTGGGGACGCCGATGTTCCCGGCGTTGACTTTCCCGTGATCGGGACATTTGGGGTTTGGGCAATACTGGACAGAGGGATTCATGATGACCTCCTGGACAGATTTGCTGAGAGAAAAGGATACCACACCTTTTCGTAATGTCCAGTCGCCTGAACCACGATAAATTGCACACCTACCCCGCAGGCTAACAGCCTACGCCACGGAAAAAGTGAGCGCCATTGGGCTAATAGCCTACGCCACAGGAAAAGCCTGCCCGGAAAGAGCGAGTTTCCGGGCAGAGGGTTGGCCGAGAAATGGCCGGAGCGTTGCGGGATGGGTCGCTGCATCCCCCGCCCCGCCGCTCGGCGGCAACGTATGGGGATGAACGGTCTCGACGGGGAAGGCCGGTCAGGGACGGCGAGCCGGGGCGCTCTGACCCCGTGAACAACGGAGCAACCGAAGAATGCCAACACTTGGGCTGCAATCCCTGTCGCCGCGTAAGCGGTAGGGGAAAACCGGGCCGCCACGATGAGCGGCCCCGTCCGCCTCAACCCCTCACCGGCGGGTTGAGGGCCGGGCGTGACAAAGTCGGTGTGCGGCGGCCCGACGCCGATACGGCCGCCTAAGCCCCATCGGCTGGGTCCGGCACCGCGCGGTCGGCCGCGACGGGCCGGACGAGAATCCAAACGCCGACTACGCTCGTAGATGTCTCTGGCCCAATTCTCCGGACGCGGGTTCAAATCCCGCCATCTCCACCACAAAAGAAGTGCCGGGCACCGAAGGTGCCCGGCACTTCTTCATCCCACACCCAGCCTAATCCTGCACCACGGTGAAGACCTGGCTGGCCGAGCGACCCCAGACCGTCGGGTCGTACATCGCCGACACCTCCGTCGGCAGGGCCACGAACCGGCCCGCCCGCACCGCCCGCGCCAGGTAGGTCACCCGCCACTCTCCGGCCCCCATCTCCGTCACGAAGAAGACCACCCGATCCCCCCATACCTCCTTCTGGTTGTACCCGTAATCCTGCCAGTAGAACCGCTCCTCCTGCGCGCTGGCATCATGGCTGGTGGTGTTGAGCCGCTCGTTCAGTGCCTCCAGGCCCCCGGGCAGCGGGTCCTCCACGATGATGTAGAACCCGCCCTGCGGTATCTGGACCTGCAGTTCTACCTGGACCAACTGACCGGGCCGGGCCGCCGCGATCACCTCTTTCGTCTCCGCGTCCCGATAGACCCGGCTGACGCGCACGTTCCCCGCCGCGTCCACCTGCCCCCGGGCCAGGTGGAGCCGGTTGTTGACGACGTAGTAGAGGGTGCCGCCCCCGTCGCACACGAGGCGCAGGCGATTCTGGCCCGTTCGCAGCCGGGCCGCCGGAAGCCTCAGAGAGACCACCGGCTCGCCCCGGCCCAGCCTTCCCTCATAGACGGCCACTCCGTTCACCTCCACGCGGCAGATAGTGTCAGCCGTCCGCTCCTCCAGCGCCAGCAGGTAATCGGTCAGCGCGAGAATCGTATAGGCGGTCTCGTTGGTGCTCCCCCAGCCGTCGGTGCGGCGCTGGGACATCAGCCAGCGGACAGCCTGCGGGATCAGGGGATGGTCGGGCCGGACCTGTACCAGGGCATCCAGCACCATCGCGGTCGTGCGGGTCGTGGAGGCCATGGTCTTCTGGGAGTAGTGCCCTTCGTACTCGCCAGCCCACCACGCGCCCTCTTGGGTGACGGTCGCCTGCTCGGCCAGTTCGTCCACCAGCATCCGCGCCGGGGCCGATTCGCCCAGTTCGTGCAGCGCCAGCGCCAGCGCGGCCTGACTGAAGAAGTCCAGTTCCTTCCGCTTCTCCAACAGGGCCAGCGTCGCCGCACGGTTGCCCTTCCCGGCGATGGCCATGCTGTAGAGCGCATAGGCGCGGGTGCGGATGTCCATCTCGTCCAGGTGGCCGTTCAGCCAGTCCACCCCGCGCTGGATCACGTCCGGGTCCACCTCGTAGCCGGCCTGGGCGATCATCGCCAGTCCGAAGACCACCCAGGCGGTCTGGTAGTCGTGGCTGGCGTCGTCCCACCACCAGCCCCAGCCACCGTCGTTGTGCTGGAAGCCGTAGAGCCGCTGGAGACCCGCCTGGACTTTGGGCGGCAGGTCGGCCAGGAGGGTCGGGGCGGCGTAGCCCAACCGGTGAAATGCGCGGGCCACCACCGCTGTCGGCAGCGCCCTGCTCATCGTCTGCTCCACGCAGCCGAACGGGTAGCCGGTCAGGTACTCCAGGCCCACCAGGATGTTCCCGGCGACGGAGCGGGAGAGGTGCACCTCCAGGAAACTGACCCCTTTCAGGGTGTCGGTGGGCAGGAAGACGGTCGTCTCCCAGGCGCCCTGGAACTGGCCGACCTGGGTCTGGACCTCCCGGACGGCCAGCGGGCGCACCGGGATGGTCATCCGGACGGCGTCGCCGGCGGTGGCGGAGCGGGCGCTGACGGTCACGGTGACGGTTCCCGGCGCCGGGGCCCGGGCCGACCAGCCGACGATGCGGACTTCGCCCGGGGCCAGCGCGAGCGTCTGCGTCGGCGGAGGGGCCACCTCCAGGCCGCCCTCGGGGCGGATGCCGACGGTCAGGGTCAGGGCCGACGGGCTGTAGTTGTGGACGGCGGCGGAGAGGGAGAACTGGTCGCCCGCCGTCAGCGCGCGGGGGAGGAGCGGGCGGACGACGACGGGCTGGTGGGTGGTCACTTTCGCCACCGCCTCGCCCACCCGGACCTGGTCCTCCGCTGTCGTCACCTTCGCGGTGAGGCGCCACGTGGTCAGGCTATCCGGCAGGTTGAGAGTGAGGACGACGGTGCCGTCGGCGTCGGTGGTGAGGGCTGGCAGCCAGATGGCAGTGTCGGGGAAGTCGCTGCGAGGGTTGGCGGCGGTGAACTCCCCTTCGCCGCCACCGCCCATGCCGTCGCCGCCGATATAGCGGCGCAGGGCCATGCCGTCGTAGGTGCGGACAATGCGCTCCCGCCGGTAGTAAAAGCCGTCATAGATGGGGCCGGAGAGTTCCTCGCTGAGGGCGAAGATGGCCTCGTCCACCAGCGCCAGGGAGACCTCCGCGCCGGGGACGGGCGCGCCCTGGGCATCGGTCACGCGCACCGTAAAGCGGGCCTCCTGACGGGGCGCGTAGCGGGTCCGGTCCGGGGTGATGGTGACCGTCAGCCGCCGGTCTTCGGCGGGGACGGAGAGTTCCACGCTGGCCGTGCGGAGCACACCGTCCGGGATAGAATAGAGGCCTCCCTTCGGGCGGAGCGTGGTGTCCTGGGGCTCCCAGACGTTCACGGTGACGTAGATGTTGGGGACATCGTCCGGCTGGATGGGGACGTCCACCACCGTGAGGGGCGGGGTGAGGTGGACGATTTGAGCCCGCCGGGTGGTCCCCCGTTCAAAGGTGAGGAGCGCCGGCCCGCCGATGGGGGATTCTATGAGCAGTCGGGCGACGTCGCCGGGGGCGTACCGGGGCTGATCGGCGATGATGCGCAGTTGGGCCGGGGCCTGTTCCCCCCACCAGGTCTGGCGGAAGACCGCCAGCCATGCGGAGTCGGCGATTTTGTGGCCCAGCCGGTCGGTAGCGACGGCGCGCAGGAGGTACCAGCCGGGCTGTTCTACGGTGAACGGTGTCCGGATCACACCGTCGCTCGGGGTGGTGACGGTAATGGCCTGGACGACATCGGTGTAGTCGCCGGTCTGGAGACTGTAGCGGGCCAGTTCCAGCCGGACGGCGCGGTTCGGGACCGGCTCGTCAAAGATGGTGCGGACGGTCATCTGGACGGTGAAGGGCTGGCCGGGCGCGTGGAGGTAGCCGCCCGGGTCCAGGCTGAGGTGTTCGGCGGTGGGGTAGACCTCCACGACAGCGAAGTGGCTTACCGTCTGGTGGCTCCCGTCGTTCACCGTCGCCTCTATACCCCAGAGGGTGCGATGGGCCGTTTCCCACCACCAGTATTTATTCCGGTACTCGGCGGGCAGGGTGAAGGTGAAGCGGCCATCGGCGTCGGTGGTGGCCCGGATGGGTGGCCGTTCCGAGGCGTACCAGACGTATTTTTCTTTGGGGGGGCAGTCCTCCCAGCAGTATTGCTGGCCCAACTGGTAGATTTTCACCTCCGCCGGGGCGCCGGCGACCGGTTCGCCGAAGAAGTAGCGGCTCTCCACGGTCACCGTGATCGTCTCACCGGCGACGTAGCGGGTGCGCTCGGGAGTCACCTGCACCTGATAGTCGGGCTTGCGATAGTCCTGGACCTTGAAAATTTGGCGGTGGGCCTCCCCGTCCACCACCATTTCCACGGTGTAGTCGCCCAGCATGGCCCCCTCGGCCAGGGAGAATTGGCCGAAGACGGTGCCGAATTCGCCGGTGGTCAGGTGGAGGGTCTGGACGACGTTATTGCGCGCGTCCCGGATGCGGACGGTGACGGGAGTGCCAACGGGCGGTCGGGAGAGGACGGCGTCATCATCCCGGCGCAGGAGGCCCTTGAAGAAGACGGTCTGGCCGGGGCGGTAGATGGGGCGGTCGGTGTAGATGTAGACGGCGTAGCGGCGGGCGCTGGGCGCAGGACGCCACCAGCCCCACCAGGAGCCGGAGGGAGAGAGCCACTCGTTGCTGAGGCCTGCGGCGGTGATGTCCTCCCCCACCCGTCCGATGACGATCAGGGGCTGAGGGTCGCGGGGGACCCGGGTCCGGCAGATGCCCTGGTCGTCGGTAATGCCCCGGGCCACCAGTGTGCCGTCGCGGGCGTAGACGCCGATTTCGGCGCCGGGGACCGGTTCGCCGGGAATATCCGTGAGCCAGGCGACGATCTGTCCCTCCGCCTGCTTCAGGGTCAGGACGTAACGGGTCAGGATCAGGAACAACTGGTCGGCTAACCCGGTGCCCGGAACTTCCATGTTCAGGATGTAGAGGCCCGGAGGGACGTCGGCGGGGATGACCACTTCGCCGGGGGCTTCCCATTGGTACTGATTGCGGGCCGGCGCTTCCCACCGGCGAATCCGGGTCGTCCCCTCGGTGCTGATGGGGCGTTTTTCCCAGCCGGCGACGCCGCGAAAGCCCGAAGCGTAGCGGTCCAGGAACTGGGGGAGCGACACCCGGTAGAGTTCAAAGGTGAGGGCGGTATCCACCAGGCCGTAAACGCGGAAGTGGACGGCGCGGCGGCCGTCGGCGTCCAGGACCTGGGCGTTGGGCCCCCAGCCGAAGTCGGCAACCGGCAGAGGGACACCCGTTTGGAAAGTCCAGGTGTAAGGCCGGGGAAGGATGGGCTGTCCCTCTTTATCCCGCACCGACGGCGCCAGGGCAACGGTATAGGAGGTCTGAGGTTGCAGCGGCTTGTCGGGCCGGAAGATGAACGTGGTCTCTTCCCACTCAAATTGCCCGGCGACGGTGGGGGTGATGGAGAAGGCGGCGACGACGCTATCCCAGTCCATCGGTCGGTCAAAGACAATCCGTACCGAGGTCGCCGGCTGGACCTGCTGGTATGGGCCCGGGCGGGTTTCCAGGATAGGGGGCGGGGTGGTCCACCGGAAGGGCTCCGGCGGTGGGAAGGGATAGCCGTCGGGGTCGCAGAGGTCTGCGGTCAGCGTGATGGTGAAGGTCGTCCAGGCGGGGAGCCGCCCCTGGGGGTGGAAGACCAGGGCGTTCCGCTCCGCGTCCCACTTCCACTCGCCGGCGACGGCCGGCTCCATTCGGACCGCCTTCTGAGCGCTCCTGGGGTCTACTTCGTAGTGGAAGTGAAGGGTTAGCGGAGTGTCCACCTGCTCCCGGCGGGGGCCGAAGAGAAAAGCCAGCGGGGAGAGGTTGTAGGTCCAGCGGTAACCCCGGGCCAGCGGGACGCCGTTCTGGTCAGTTGCAGTGGGAGCGAGGGTAAACCGATAAGAGAGGCCGGGGGTCAGCGGGACAGTGGGGCGCAGGAGCAGAGCGCCGTCTTCCTGACCGTGGAGTTCCAGGGGGACCTCCGGCTGGACAGAGAGGGCGCGCAGGACGCTCTGGACGTTCATAGGATGGCTGAAGGCGAGCCGGATGGTGGGCCGGCGCAGGTTGAGGAGTCCGGCGGGGGGCGAGTATTCCAGCAAAGTGGGGCGCGCCGGCGGGACGGTGGGGAGAGGGGATGACGGCGGAGCCAGAGGGCTGGCAGGCGTGGTCGGCTGAGGGGCCCGGCAGGCAGTCATGAGCAGGGCCGATAGCAGGATCAGCGAGAGGATGCGCCGAGAGGCCATACAGCACCTCCGAATGGGTGGATATTAGGACCTTCTGAGAACGGGTCTGGAAAATCTGGAAGAGGGATGATGTTCGTAGTCAGCCACGAAGCAAAGCGGAGTGGCGTTCCGGTGGGCCCAAACGGCACTCCACGTCGTTCCGTGCCTCACGACGAGCGATTTTTCAGACCAACTCAGGCGCGAGGCCCGCAGGAGCGCAAGCGATTTCTCGGCCTGCCGCAACTACCTACGCCAGGGGCTAAAAGCCCAATGGCACTCACTTTTTCGGCGCGCTGGCCTCACCCCTCCCCCTGGCCCCCCATAAGCGTTAACTTAAGGCTGGCTTCGGCTCTCCGCTTCCCGCCGCCTCGGGCGCCGATTGGAAATCGGCCTCCCCCGGGGGCAACCGCAAGGGTTGCCCCTACGCTTTGCGCCGGGCGTCAACCTGCGTTGACGCCCTTCTC
>CALDFY010000096.1 GCA_937942115.1 uncultured Anaerolineae bacterium
GAGCCAGGCTACCTGGTGGGCTCGCACGGCGGCGCGGACTTCAGCGGCCAACCAGGGGCTGATCCGCAGGAAGTCGGCGAAGTTAGAAGGGTCGGGGGCTTCCACAAACTGTCGCTGCAAAGCCGCCAGCGTTTTGGGGCCTTCACAGACCAGCAAGGCATCTGCCAGACGGATGAGGTAACGGAGTTGTGGCTGGCTGAGCCGAAGGCCCAGAGAGTTGACAAACGTGCAAAGTGGCTCAGATGGGTGTAAAATATGGGCGAGCATAAGGCAACCTCCTGTGGGAACCGGTAGAATGGCTTTTAGCCTATTCTACTCAGGAAAGGCCTTATGCTCAAGTTATTTTCGCCAGAGTCCAGTTTCCGAACTTTTGGAAGAGTTTTGCGGTACAATAAGAATTTAGCCGGGCCTCCGATGACTGCGGCATGTTCCTGTGCTAAAGAGGGTTTTCACCGGACTCCAGTAGGTACGTTGGGGGCCTGACCGCGCCAGGTCATTACCCGATCCAATTGCATCCCTGGAGGTTGCCCATGGAACTCCCTTTAGATGAATGGAGACTCTCCTGCTCACCGATTGAACTGTATACCCTGGCCGCCCTGCTGGGCGGAGAGATTCTGATCGGTGTGCCGGACCCCTTTCCCGGCTGGCTGACAGAAGAAATCCAGGCGGCGATGGACGAAGCCCGTCAGTCTCTTGTGGCGCGCGGGGTTCTGGCCTCTCGCAGTGAGGGGGAGGTCGGGATGGACGTCGTCGCTGCTGCCCTGGTCGGCACCTTGATCGCCCCTCGGACGGCTTTCCTGCTCACCCATACAGTGCCTGAGCCGTCCTCCCGTCAGATCAATATCTACCACCGGCCGCCGTTGACCGTCGCAATGGAGCAGAGGGAAGGACAATGGGTTCTCCGGTTTCTTCCCGACACCGATGCTATCGTCCACCAGGTCCGGGAACTCTGGAGTCTGGATGCCCAGCAGGCTGTCCGGGCTTCTCCCTTCTCCTTGCCGGAAAGTGTGATGGAAGAGGCCCGGCAGGTACGGCCCCTGGGGGAAACGGAAATCCAGAAGCGGCTGGAAAAAGCCGGTATCCCCTCCGCCAGCGCCGGGGCCCTGGCCCATACCCTGGCCAACCCCCTTCAGAACGGCGCGTTGGTCGCTATAGGCTCCCGCCGGGGAGTCTGGGATACGGGCGGCCTGGGTATGCTGGAGGGGGAAAACGGCCTCTGGCTCCTCCGCTCTTTCTCCCGACAGCAGGACCCATGGATAGAATGTGTTCCCCGATCCGGCCCGCAACTGCTGGCCGACGTGGAAGCCCTGGTGAAGCGATTTCTTCCTCCACCGGAGGAATAGACGAATGGAACGGGTCATCGTGAGCCTTTCCCGGCGTCGTGAAGAGGGCGAACTGGACCTGGAAGTGCCTGCGGACATTCCGGTCGGCACCCTGGTTCAGGAAATCGCCCTGGCCCTGGGCTGGAGGGATCAGGGGCAAATCTACGCCGACCCGCCTGGACGCATCCTCTATCCCTATGAGACCCTTGCCCAGGCCGGGGTATGGGACGGAGCCCGTCTTCTCTTCCAGGAACAGGGCGATGGCAGCCCGCCAAGGCTCCCAGGAGGAGAAGGCCCGGTCCAGGGCTGGCGGCCTCTGGACCTGGGACAGCCCCCGATCTCATCCTCGTCTCCTGCTCCGGACACATCGTCTCCTCCCTCTTCTGGCGGCTTTGTCTGGAAGCGGGTGGATGAAGATTGAAGGATTGAAGGGAGGTGATCGCAGCGCAGTTCAGAGGTGTCATTCCGTCAAAAAGTCAATATAAGAAATCCAAATCTCAAATTCTACAGGAGGTGAACAATGGCTCGCATTCGGATTACTCCCGAACAGGTCCGACAGGTCGCCGGGCAATTTGCCCAGGCGGCCAATCAGAGTCAGGAGATGGTCACCCGCCTGACCAACGCGGTGAACTCCATGCAGCCGGAGTGGGAGGGGATGACCTCTCAGCGCTTCTACAGCGACTTTCAGCAGTGGAGCGGCCAGATGACCCGGTTCGTGGAACTGCTCAACAGTATCAGCACCCAGTTGAATCAGATTGCGGACCGGTTTGCGGCCGCCGACCAGCAGTAGTTCCGGCGGGGGAGCCTGCCTCAGGCAGGCTCCCCTTATCGCAATGAGGGGTTTATGCGGATTCGGGTCATCCCGTCCGAACTGCATGCCCTCTCTGCCCGCTGGCAACAGGCCGCCCGGACGCTGGAGGAGGTAGAACTGCAGGTCCAGCGTGCCTGGAACGGTCTGGACTGGGAGGTCCGTCAGGAGGCAGCGCTGGAGGCCCTGGTCATCCAGGCCCGGCGGCAGGCGCTGGCCCTTCGGGAAGAAGCCCAGCGGTTGGCCCGCTTCCTGGAGGAGCGGGCATCTGCTTTTGAGCAGGCCGACCGGGAAGGGAGTGCTCTCCTGGGACAGGTGACCGGCGCATGGATCGCGGCCACCGGAGGGCCGCAGGCGCTCCCGGCAATGCCGACCCTCTCCTTCCCGACCGCCCGAGCCCGGTCTTACCTCCGCCTGGGGGCTCTCCTTGGCGGCCCCGCCCCCCGATGGGACCTGCTGCGGGTAGAGCCGGAAGAACGGCAGGCGCTGGTGGACCTGGGGGCTGACCTGCTGGTCTCCGGGGTAGAGCCGCTGGGCCTGTTGAAGGATGTCCTGGACGTCGCCCGGATTCCGACCTGGCAGCGGCGGGTGGACGAGGCCCGGCGCGCCTGGGAGATGGCCCGCCGTCAATTCGGGGGCCGTTCCCCCCAGGCCCAGGGCGCATATGGCCGGTACCTGGAGGAGTTGATCTTCCGTATGCCCTTCTTCGGCACCGGCGCCCAGGCGCTCCTGGCTGTCCTGAAAATCGCAGGCCGTATGCATCCGGTGGAGTAAGACCGATGGAATTCCAACCCAACCCCAATGACGAACTGACCATAGACGGCGTGACCTACCGCATCGCCGAGCACCCCGCCGCGCCGGGGA
>CALDFY010000097.1 GCA_937942115.1 uncultured Anaerolineae bacterium
GAAGCCGCCGCCAAACCCCTTTCCCCTTCCCCCCTCTCCCAAGCGCAGCGATGGGGGAAGGGGGGATAAAGGGGGTGGGGGCAAAAGGGGCCTCCTTCAGTATCCTGTATTCTTCAAAATCCCCAATGTCAACACCATTGGGCTGTGAGCCCGCACTTACAGGCCTGCGGCCTGCGCTCCGCAAGCCATTGCAGTTTATGACTCGCCAGAGTGCGCCCCGCGCGATGGCATACTGCCCAGAAACATACAGGGCGTAGCGCAGGCTGTTAGCCCGCCCTGACAGGCCTGGCGGCCTGCGCTCCGCAAGCCATTGCAGTTTCTGACTTGCCGGAACGCGCCCCGTGCGATGGGGCACTCGCAATGACGGATAGGTTTCTGGGAAGGAGTTACGCACTTACCCTGTAGGACGGCCTGTAAAGGCCGCCCTACGAACCCATCCACCCCAGTTCGCGCGAAATCCGCCGGGCCGTCTCCTGGACCAGCGGGATCAGTTCCCGGATGCGCTCGTCGGTCAGATAGACCACCGCGCTGGAGATGCTGACGGCTGCCACTCCCCGCCCGGCCCCGTCCCGTACCGGCGCGGCGACGCAGCGAATCCCCGGCTCGTTCTCCTCCAGGTCCAGCGCGTACCCCTGCCGGGCCACCCGCTCTATCTCCTCCAGGAACCGGTCCGCTTCGGCAATCGTGCGTTCCGTCCGCCGAAGGCCCGGGACAAAGGCCCGCAGCCATTCCTCTCGCGGCAGGGTGGAGACCAGCGCCTTGCCCAGAGCGGTGGACTGGGCCGGGACGCGCGCGCCGATGTACGAGGCCATCTGCAGTTCCCGTTTCCCCGGCACCTTGTCAATGTAGACGACCTCGGCCCCCTCCAGGACGCCCAGGTGGACGGTTTCGCGGGTGGCCCCGGACAACTGCTCCAGGTAGGGACGGGCCAGCGAGGGCAGGTGCAGCCCGGCGTAGGCGCGGAAGCCCAATTCTATCAGTTTGGGCCCCAGGCGGTACCCCTCGCGGGGCGAGTGGCGCAGGTATCCCGCCCGAACCAGGGTGGTCAGCAGCCGATGGGCCGTGCTACGGGTGAGGCCGACGTGGGCGCTCAGCCCCTCCAGGTCGTGCACCCCCTCCGCCACGGCCTCCAGAAGCGCCAGCGCGCGCAGGACGGTCTGAGCGGTCTCCATAGCGTACTGCGTACTACGTGTTGCGTATTCCGTAGGCGGCCTGGTAGGTGTCCAGAACGGCTTCCACGTTCCCCCAGCGGGGCTCCCAGCCCAGCATCCGGCGGGCTTTGGAGATGTCAAAGACATAGTCGGCGACGGCGATGGCGACGTGCTCCGGCTCCAGCGGCGCCTTGCCGAACGGGCGCAGGAGGGCGATCGCCAGCCGGGCCAGCCAGACCGGGATAGCCTGGATGCGGGACGAGGAGCCGACGCGGGCGATGACCGTCTCCACCATTTCGCGGATGGGCGGGACGTCGGCGCTGCCGATGTGGAAGGCCTCCCCTGCGGCGGCGGGGTGGTCGGCAGCCAGCAGGCAGGCTGAGACGACGTCCTCAGCGTGGACGAACTGGAAGCGGTTGCGGCCGTCGCCCAGGAGCGTCACGGGCTTGCCCTCCCGGATGGCGGCCATGAGGCCCACCAGGAACGGCTCCTCCAGCCCCGGCCCGACGATGGTCGGCGGCCGCAGGATGACGGCCTTCAGCCCCTGGGCCGCCGCCTCCCGGCAGAGGGCCTCGGCGGCGATCTTGTTGCGGCCGTATTCTCCCAGCGGGGCCAGCGGCCCGTCCTCCGGGCAGGGCACAACCTTCGGCACGCCGAAGACCTCCACGCTGGAGAGGAAGACGACCCGGCGGACACCGGCGGCCCGGGCGGCCTCCAGCACGTTCTTCGTCCCACCCACGTTGACGGCCCGCATCGTCTCCGGGTCGGCCCGGCGCTGGGGGATGAGCGCAGCCAGGTGGTGGACGACCTCCACCCCCTCACAGGCCCGCCGCACCGCATCGGCGTCCCGGATGTCCGCAACGACCCACTCCACATCCGGCTCGGCGTCGTCCGGGCGCTTCAGGTCCAGCGCGCGCACGCCGTCCCCCCGCGCCCGCAGCCCGCGCACCAGATACCGACCCAGAAACCCGGCGGCTCCGGTCACCAGATGAAGGGTCATATCACCACCTCGCCTTCGTGTAGATGGGCTCCCGGCGGGGCTGGGTTGCCTGTGCGGCGATGTACCACTCGTACATCTGATGGTAGAGGGCCAGTTTGTCCGGGTCCAGTTGGACCCCCAGGCCCGGCCCCGGCGGGACGCGGATGGCGCCGTCCTCATAGGGCAGCGGCCCGCCCTGGATCACGTCGTCCCCCAGATAGTGGTAGTGGACGTCCGGGGCGTGGTGGATGCTGGGCAGGGACGCGGCCAGGTGGAGCACCGCCGCCAGGGAGACGCCGAACTCGGTGCCGGAATGCATCCCCATATCCAGCCCGAAGGTCTCGCAGAGATGGGCCAGGGCGCGGGTGGCCCGCAGCCCGCCGTACCAGTGGGGGTCGGCCAGCACCACATCCACGGCATCCAGCAGCGTCGCCGGGGCGACATCCTCGTAGCCGAAGCAGGCCATGTTGGAAGCCAGCGGCATCCAGGGGGCCAGCCGCTTCAGTTTGGCCATCGCGGAAAGCCCCCAGACCGGGTCCTCCAGCAACGACGAAGCCCACTGCGTCGGGAGCCAGGGGGTGGTTGGCGGGGACGGTGTGGACGGTGAGGGGGCCCAGCGGGGCCTTCTCGCCGGGCCGCAGCGCGACCGCCTCCCGCACCCCGGCCCGCCGCGCCCGCCGGGCGGCCTTTTCGGAGCCGATGACGGCGCACCCCAGCCGCCGGGCCAGCGCCAGCGCCGGTTCGTCCAGGTGGTCTATGTGGTCGTGGGAGACCAGCAGGGCATCCAGCGCAGGGATTTCGTCCGGGGAGAGGGCGGGGGGGAGGGTGCGGGGGGCCAGGCGGCGTTCCAACCAGGTGCGCGGGCCGAACCAGGGGTCGGTGAGGAAGGCTACCCCATCCAGTTCTACCCGCACGGTCATATGACCGATGAGGGTGAGGCGCATCGCGGCCTCCTGTAGCAGGTAGGTAAGTCCCAAAAAGTGGGAATAGGTTTCACTAAGTGAGATTATAATCCGGAACGCCGATTTGTCAAGCGCCGCACGACTTGACATCTGACCGTTTGCAGGGATAATAAATTACCTCATTCTCGCGGCCTCCCGGTGTTCCTCACGATTGATTCTCCCCTGTTTCCCTCATTGGGCCGGGGAGGAGGGCATCGGCGAGGTGAGCACTGTGGCAATAACCGGACTGGAACGGGACGGGATGATCGCAGCCATCTTCTCCGGATTCCTGCTGGCGCTTCTGGCGCCGACCGTTGTCCGCCTGGCGCGCAGGCAGGCGGGCTGGCTCCTCGCCCTTCTGCCCGCCGGGCTGACCCTCTACTTCGCGCGCCTGCTGGGGCCCGTCTCGGCGGGCCGGACGGTCGCCGTCTCCGTCCCCTGGGTGCCCGACCTGGGGATTTCCCTCTCGTTCTATCTGGACGGGTTGAGCCTGCTTTTCGCGCTGCTTATCTGCGGCGTCGGCGCTCTGGTCGTCGTCTACGCCGGATCATACCTGAAGGGGCATCCGCACCTGGGCCGCTTCTACCTCTACCTGCTGGCCTTTATGGCCTCTATGCTGGGGCTGGTCCTGGCCGATAACGGGCTGACGATGTTCGTCTTCTGGGAACTGACCGGCCTGGCGTCGTTTCTGCTCATCGGCTTTGAGCACGAGCGGGAGTCGGCCCGCGCGGCGGCGCTCCAGGCCCTGCTGGTGACCGGTGCCGGGGGATTGGCCCTGCTGGCGGGGTTGGTTCTGCTGGCCCAGGCGAGCGGCAGCGCCGAACTCTCCACGCTGCTGCAGAACGGGCGGTCGCTCCAGGGTCACCCCCTCTACCTGCCGATCCTCCTGCTGGTGCTGGCCGGAGCCTTCACCAAGTCGGCCCAGTTCCCCTTCCATTTCTGGCTACCCGGCGCAATGGAAGCGCCCACGCCCGTCAGCGCGTATCTCCACTCCGCGACGATGGTCAAGGCCGGGGTCTATCTCCTGGCCCGCCTGAGCCCCGTCCTGGGCGGGAGCGACGCCTGGCACTATCTGGTGGTCGGGGCAGGGACGGCCACGATGCTCCTGGGCGCGCTGATCGCGCTGTGGCAGGCCGACCTGAAGCGACTGCTGGCCTACTCTACCGTCAGCACCCTGGGGGCGCTGGTCCTGCTCCTGGGGCTGGATACCGTCCTCTCCGTGAAGGCGGCGACCCTCTTCCTCCTGGCCCACGCGCTCTACAAGGGCGCGCTCTTCCTGGTCGCCGGGGTGGTGGACCACGAGACCGGCACGCGGGACGTGACGCGGCTGGGGAACCTGGCGCGGGCGATGCCGGTCACCGCCCTGGCCGCCGGGCTGGCTGCGCTCTCCATGGCCGGGCTCCCGCCGCTGCTGGGCTTCATCAACAAGGAGTTGCTCTACGAGGCCAAACTCCAGGCGCCGCGCGCGGCCGTCTGGGTGACCGGCGCCGGAGTCCTGGCGAACGTCTGCCTGGTGGCGGTGGCAGGGACGGTGGGGCTGGCGCCCTTCCTGCGCCGCCGGGCTGACCTGCCGAAGAAGCCGCACGAAGCGCCGCCCGCAATGCTCCTGGGCCCGGCCGTTCTGGCGGCGATGAGCCTCCTCTGCGGCCTCTTCCCGGAGACGGTCGCCAACTCCCTGCTCTCGGCGGCGGTCAGCGCCGTCCGGGCCCAACCGACGGTGGTGGAACTGAAACTCTGGCACGGGATCAACCCGGTCTTCGCGCTGAGCGTCCTTACCCTGGCCGCCGGGGCCGGCCTCTTTGCGGCACGGGATGTCCTGCGCCGCGCCGGAGCCCTGGGGGACGCCGTGGGCCGGTTTGGGCCACAGCGGTGGTATCAGGGGCTTCTGGCGGGGCTGAACGGCCTGGCCCGCGCCCAGACCCGGCTCCTCCAGCACGGCTACCTGCGGCTGTATCTGATGACGGTCATCCTCACCACCGTCGGCCTGGTCGGGTCAGCGCTGCTGCTGGGGGGCGGCGAGGTCAGGCCGATGGGCGGGCTGGGGGACGTCCGCTTCCACGAATGGGTCATTGCCGCGCTCATCCTGCTGGGGGCGCTGATGGCGGTGACGACCTCGTCGCGGCTGGCAGCGGCCGCCGCGCTGAGCGTCATCGGCTACGGCGTGGCGCTCATCTACATGCTCTTCAGCGCGCCGGACCTGGCGATGACCCAGTTCGCCGTGGAGACCCTGACGGTCATCCTCTTCGTCCTGGTCGTCTACCGGTTGCCGCGCTTTGCGGCGCTTTCGGGCCGGGGGGCGCGCGTCCGGGATGCTCTGGTCGCACTGCTGGCGGGTGGGCTGATGACCGCGCTGGTGCTCATTGCGACGTCCGTCCCCCGCGAGCCGCACCTGGCCGCGTTCTTCGCCCAGTACAGTTGGCCCCTGGCGAAGGGCCGCAACGTGGTCAACGTGATTCTGGTAGACTTCCGCGCGCTGGATACGCTGGGGGAGATTACCGTGCTGGGGGTAGCCGCCATCGGCGTCTACGCGCTGCTGCGGCTGAGGCCCTCATCCCACCCCCGCTGAAGGCGGCGGGGGAGGGGTGAGGACAAGGAGGTCCGATGTTCTCGCTGATTCTCTCCACTGCCGTCCGCTACCTGTTCCCGCTGATGCTGCTCTTTTCGGTCTTCCTGCTCCTGCGGGGGCACAACGAGCCGGGAGGGGGATTCGTGGGCGGCCTGGTCGTGGCGGCGGCCTTTGCCTTCTACGCCATCGCCTTCGGGGTCCCGGCGGCCCGCCGGACGCTGGGAGTGGACCCGCGCGCCCTCATCGGTATCGGGCTGATGGTCGCCGTCCTCAGCGGTCTGCCATCGGTCCTCCTGGGCCTGCCCTTCATGACCGGCCTCTGGGCGGAGCCGACCCTGCCCGTCCTGGGGAAGGTGGGGACGCCGCTGCTGTTTGACGTGGGCGTCTATCTGGCCGTGATCGGGGTGATGCTGACCATCATCTTCACCCTGGCAGAGGAGTGAGGGAACCGCAGAGAACGCAAAAGTCACCTGTAGGACGGGCTTTCAGCCTATCCGGACGGCCTGAAAAGGAGCCGACGTGGAAACGATTCTGGCCTTCGTCATCGGAGGGCTCTACGCGGCCGGGCTCTACATGCTGTTGCGGCGGAGCCTGGTCAAACTGGTCATCGGCCTGGCGCTGCTGGGCCAGGCGGCCAACCTGCTCATCTTCACCCTGGGCCGCCTCCTCCGGGGCCGTCCGCCCCTGGTCCCGCCCGATGCGGCCGCTCTGGCGGGCTCCTCCGCCGACCCGGTCCCCCAGGCCCTGATCCTGACGGCCATCGTCATCGGCTTCGGCGTCCACGCTTTCACCATCATCCTCATCAAGCGGGCCTACCAGACGGTGGACTCGGACGACCTGGACGATTTCAGGACAACGGACCAATGACGCTTGTTATGCCCATTCTGCTCCCATTTCTCACCGGCGTGGCCGCGCTGCTGGCATGGGACCGACGGCCCGTCCAGCGCGCGCTGAGCGTCCTGGGCGCGGCGGGACTCCTGGGCGCCGGGCTGGCACTGCTGGCTTCCGTCTGGCGCGCGGGAGTCCAGACGCTGCCGGTGGGGAACTGGCCCGCGCCCTTCGGCATCACCCTCTCCGCCGACCTCTTCAGCGCCATCATGGTGGTGCTGACGGGGCTGATCGGCCTGGCCGTCGCCGTCTACTCCCTGGGGAGCGTAGACCCGGACCGGGAGCGGTTCGGATACTACCCGCTTCTGCACATCCTGCTGATGGGCGTCTGCGGCGCTTTTCTGACCGGCGACCTCTTCAACCTGTACGTCTGGTTTGAAGTGATGCTCATTACCTCGTTCGTGCTGATGACGCTGGGCGGCGAGCGGACCCAACTGGAGGGAGGGGTCAAATACGTCGCCCTCAACCTGATGGCGTCGGCTCTCTTCCTGGCAGGGGTGGGGGTTCTCTACGGAGTGACCGGTGCCTTGAATATGGCCGACGTCGCCCAGCGGCTGAGGGGAGTGGAACAACCCGGCCTGGTGGCGGCCATCGCGCTGCTCTTCCTGGTCGCTTTCGGCATCAAGGCGGCCCTCTTCCCCCTCTTCTTCTGGCTGCCGGCCTCGTATCACACCCCGCCGGTGCCCGTCACGGCCCTCTTCTCCGGCCTGCTGACCAAAGTGGGCGTCTACGCGCTGGTCCGCGTGTTCACCCAGGTGTTCGCTCACGACCTGGGGGCTGTTCAGCCTCTGATTCTGGTCGTCGCCGGGCTGACAATGGTCACGGGCGTGCTGGGCGCGGTCGCCCAGACCGAGATGCGCCGTCTCCTCTCCTTCCACATCGTCAGCCAGATTGGGTATCTGCTCATGGGGCTGGGGTTGCGGACGCCGCTGGCGCTGGCGGGGACGGTCTTCTTTATGGCCCATGTCATCCTGGCGAAAGCCGCGCTCTTCCTGGTCAGCGGCATCGTCCACCGCCTTCAGGGGACCTCTGACCTGAAGAAACTGGGCGGGCTCTATCGCACGCAACCTGTCCTGACCGTCCTGTTTCTGCTCCCGGCCCTCTCCCTGGCGGGGCTTCCTCCGCTCTCCGGCTTCTTCGCCAAACTGGCGCTGGTCCGGGCCGGGCTGGAGGCCGGGGAGTTCGCCGTCGTCGCCGTCGCCCTGGGGGTGAGCATGTTAACCCTCTTCTCTATGACCAAAATCTGGAACGAGGCCTTCTGGAAGCCATCTCCAGAAGAGGATGGGACGACCGCTGGCCGCTGTCCCACGGTCCTCTGGTTGCCCCTGGGGCTCCTGGCCGCGCTGACGGTTGTTCTCGGCCTGGCCGCCGGCCCGCTCTTCGCCCTGAGCCTGCGGGCGGCGGAACAGTTGATCAGGGGGTAGCGCAGGCCGCCAGGGCTGCTTTCGCAGGCGAACAACCTGCGCTCCGTAGTCGGAGGAGTCCATGAGCGCGTTTCTGCTCAACCTTCTGCTGGCCCTGGCCTGGGTCGCGCTGACTGGACGATTCAACACGGTCAACTTCGCTTTCGGCTTCGCGCTGGGCTACGGGGCCCTCTGGCTGGCCCAGCGGGTGCTGGGGCCCTCGTCCTACTTCGGCAAGGCGCGCCGGTTCCTGGGATTCTTGCTGTTCTTCCTCTGGGAGGTCATCCAGGCCAACCTGCATGTGGCCTACATCGTCCTCCACCCCCGCTACCGGTTGCGCCCCAGCGTCGTCGCCGTCCCGCTGGACGCGCGGAGCGACGCAGAGATCACCCTGCTGGCCAACCTCATCACCCTGACCCCCGGCTCTCTGAGCATAGATGTCTCGGCCGACCGAAAGGTCCTGTACATCCACACAATGGACATGGGGGAGGACCCGGCCCGGTTCCGGCGGGAGATCAAAGAGGGGTTTGAGCGGCGGTTGCTGGAGGTGATGCGATGAGTCTGGCAGACCTGATTCTGTTCGCGGTGCTGCCGGCGATGAGCCTGGCGATGGTGCTGGCCTTCGTCCGTCTGGCGCGGGGGCCCACCTTGCCCGACCGGGTCGTCGCGCTGGACCTCATCGGGACGCTGGGGATGGGGATGATCGCCGCCTACGCGATGGCCCGGGACCTGCCCGTGCTGGTAGATGTCGCTATCGTCCTGGCGCTCCTCTCGTTTTTGGGGACGGTCGCGTTTGCGCGCTATCTGGAACGGAGGGTCGGACCGTGAGGGAAGTCGTCAGCGGTATCCTGGTGTTGATCGGAGCGGCCTTTGCACTGATTGCGGGGGTGGGCATCCTGCGCATGCCCGACCTCTACACCCGCATGTCCGCCACGACGAAGGTCGCCACTCTGGGCGTCGGCTCCACCCTGCTGGCGGTGGCGGTCTACTTCGGCGAGTTGGGGGTCGCTACCCGGGCGCTGGCGGCGATCGCCTTCGTCTTTCTGACGGCGCCGGTGGCGGCCCATATGATCGGCCGCGCGTCCTACTTCGTCGGCGTGCCGATGTGCCCGGAGACGGCGATGGACGAATTGCGCGGCCACTACGACCTGCGCACCCACGAACTGGAGTCGGTCTGCTTTCCCGAACTGGAACGGCAACTGCCGGGCCTGCAGGTGGGACGGCTGCGCATTCCCGATGGGGCCGCCGTCGCCGGGCGGACCCTGGCGGAGACGGAACTGCGCCAGCAGTACGGCGTGACCGTGCTGGCGGTCTGCCGGGGCACGTTCTCCATTCCCAACCCGGATGGCGACGTGCGGCTCCTGCCCGGCGACGAGTTGATCCTCATCGGCCCGCCGGAGCGGTTGGACGACGCGGCAGAGGCCCTGAAGTAGACTCACCAAAGGAGGTGTGACATGGAAGCGAATGTCAAACTGGGGCGCATTCTGGGGATTCCGGTGGGGTTACACGTCAGTTGGTTCCTGATTTTCGGACTGGTGACGTGGTCCCTGGCCGTGGGGTATTTCCCGGCGGAGTATCCGTCCCTGCCTCGCGCCGCCTACTGGGGCCTGGGCGCCCTGACCAGCCTTCTCTTCTTCGGATCGGTCCTGGTCCACGAACTCAGCCATTCCGTCGTGGCGATTCGGAATCGGATTCCCGTCCAGGGCATCACCCTCTTCATCTTCGGCGGTGTGGCGCAGATCCGGCGGGAGCCGCAGGACGCCGGGACCGAGTTCCGCGTCGCCGTTGCCGGGCCGCTGGCCAGTTTCGCGATGGCCGGGCTTTTCGCCGTTCTCTGGTGGCTGGACCGGACCATTCCCTACCTGGCCGCGCCCAGTATCTGGCTGATGCGCATCAACCTGATGCTGGGCCTCTTCAACCTGATCCCCGGTTTCCCGCTGGACGGTGGACGGGTGCTGCGCGCGATCGTGTGGCATTTCACTGGGAGTTTCTATCGCGCCAGCCAGGTTGCGGCGTTCACGGGCCAACTGGTGGCCTTCGGCTTCATCGGCGTGGGCTTGCTGGTGATGCTGGCTGGGAACTGGATCAACGGCCTCTGGCTGGCCTTCATCGGCTGGTTCCTGCAGAACGCCGCCGCCGCCAGTTACGCGCAGACCAGCATGCAGAGGGCCCTGCGAGGGGTTACGGTGGAGCAGGTCATGGCCCGGGATTGCCCGCTGGTCCCGGCCACCCTCTCCCTGCGGGACCTGGTGGACGGCTACATCCTGGCCGGCGGGCGACGTTGCTTCTTCGTGACCGAGGAGGACCATCTGCGCGGCATCCTGACCCTGGCCGACGTGGCCCGGGTGCCCCAGGAGTCCTGGAGCGGAACGCTTCTCACCCAGGTGGTCGTGCCCTGGGAGCGGACCATCCGGGTAGCGCCGAACATGCCGCTGCTGGACGCCCTGCGGATGATGGACGACGCCGGCGTCAACCAGATACCGGTCGTCCTGGGGGACGAATTGGTGGGGATGCTCTCCCGCGAGCAGGTGCTCCACTACATCCGCACCCGCGCCGAATTAGGGTTGTAGGACAACGGCTTGCAGTTGTCCTGCGGCTGGAGAACCCATGGACCCGCTACTCCAGTTTCTGCTGGCTCTTGCCCTCATCATCTTTGCCGCCAAGACTTCCGGTTACCTGAGCGTCCGCCTGGGACAGCCAGCGGTGCTGGGGGAGTTACTGGTCGGGCTCATCCTGGGCCCGACCGTCCTCAATATGCTCCACTGGCCTCTCTTTGCCGGGGGTCATCTGGGAGAGACGATCCGTTATCTGGCCCATCTGGGCGTCCTCTTCCTGATGTTCATCGCCGGCCTGGAGGTGGACGTGGAGGCGATGCGGCGGGCCGGGCGGCCTGCCGTGCTGGCGGGGGGCCTGGGCGTCCTCTTGTCCGTTGCCCTGGGGCTGGGCGTTTCGCTCCTCTTCGGATTCAGCCTCCTGGGGGGGATGCTCATCGGCCTGATGCTGGCCGCGACCAGCGTGAGCATCTCCGCGCAGACGATGATAGAACTGGGCGTCCTGCGCAGCCGGGTGGGCGTGGCGCTTCTGGGCGCCGCCGTCGTGGACGACATCCTGGTCATCCTGCTGGTCTCCGTTGCCAGCGCGCTGACCGGTGGAGGGAGCAACTTCTGGCAAATCCTCTGGGTCCTGGTGCGGATGTTGCTCTTCCTGGCCCTCGCCATTTGGGTAGGGGCCCGGCTGATCCCGCGCCTGCCGGTTCGGGTGGAGCGGCTTCCGGTCAGCGAGGGAGTGATGGCGCTGGTGGTGGTCACGGTACTGTTTTTCGCATGGGCGGCGGAGGCGCTGGGCGGCGTTGCCGCCATCACCGGTGCCTTCCTGGCCGGTCTGGCCTTCGCCCGTTCGCCGCTCCGCCACACCATCCGGGACCGGATGCACACCCTGGCCTACGCGTGGTTGGTGCCCATTTTCTTTGTCAACATTGGCCTGGAGGCGGACGCGCGGGCCATCGGCGTAGCGGGCATCGGTTGCGCCCTGGCGCTCATCGGAGCGGCCATGCTCTCCAAAGTGATCGGCTGCGGACTCGGCGGGCTGGCCGGTGGGTTCTCCTTTATGGATGCCCTTCGCCTGGGGGTGGGGATGATGTCCCGGGGCGAGGTGGGCCTGATTGTGGCCGCCATAGAGTTGGAGAACGGGTTGATCACCCGGCAAATCTTTGCGGACGTGGTGCTGGTGGTGCTGACGACGACCCTGGTGACGCCCATCCTGCTGCGGGCCCTGTACCGGAGGCCGCGACGAACGTAACGCAGGCCGCCGTAGCGCGGGCCGCTCGGCCTGCTTTTGCAGGCGAACCGCCTGCGCAACAGGGCGCAGGCCGCCCGGCCTGCCGATGACTCTCTGCTCAGGAGGCAACCCGATGGCCTATCTGGTCGTTCTGGTGCTGGATAACCCTGACCAATGTCCCGACATTCTCCGGGCGTGGGATGAAGCGGGGGTTCCCGGGGCGACAATCCTGGAAAGCACCGGCCTGGCCCGGATGCAGAAAGCCATCTGGGACGACCTGCCGCTGGTCCCCTCCGTGCGGGACCTGCTGGGCACCCGGGAACTTCACCATCGCACCCTCTTCACCGTCGTTCGGGATGACGAGGCGGTGGACCGGGTCATCGCAGCGACCCAGGAAATTACCGGCGACCTGGACACCCATCACACGGGGATTCTCTTCGTTGTGCCGGTGACCCGCGTCCTGGGGCTGGAGCGGAAGTAGAATTTGACAAAAAGGCCGGATTGGGGTATACTTGCCTGTGGCGGGGACTTGACCCTTTAGACGGCTGTGGTATAATTTTCTCTGCCGGCGTAGCTCAATCGGCAGAGCATCCGCCTTGTAAGCGGAACGGTGCGGGTTCAAGTCCCGCCGTCGGCTTGATGGGTCGGTGGCCCGAGCGGCAAAGGGGGCGGACTGTAAATCCGCTGGCTCAGCCTTCGCAGGTTCGAGTCCTGCCCGGCCCACTGTGGGCCCACGTAGCTCAATCGGCAGAGCACACCCTTGGTAAGGGTGTGGTTATGGGTTCAATTCCCATCGTGGGCTCCTGGGTGTTTCTGCGATGCGAATTGATTTTATTATCTGCCCGGCTCGTATTGCAGAGAAACTGGAAGCAAAGCATAGCGTTACCTGCCGGGAAGCGCGTCAGGTTTTGCTCAGCCAGCCCCGTATCCGTTTTGCGGAAAAGGGCTATACCGAAGGCGAAGATGTATATGCTGCCTTTGGTCAGACATTCGGTGGTAGATATTTAGCCGTTTTCTTTATCTATAAACCGACCGCTAAAACAGCTGTGATCATCAGTGCGCGGGATATGAGCGAGAGGGAACGCAAGGCCTATGGGAGCAAGTAGACTGAGTAGTGTTTCACAAGCAGACACCGACGAAGGGATCGGCGAGTTTTGGGACACCCACGATTTCACCGATTTTGACAATCCTGCTATTCCAGATGTGAAGTTTGAGATTATCTGTGCCGTGCCGATTGAAGTAGAGTTGTTTGCAGCCCTTGAAAAGCAAGCCCAGCAGCGCGGTGTCCAGGTGGAAACGCTGGTGAATCTCTGGTTGCAGCAAAGACTCACCGAACAGATGCAAAAGATGTCTGCGTAGCAGTTTTCGTAGGGTAACTCCAACATTTAGGGATTCCTATGGCGAAGAAGGGAAAGGCGATTCGGTTGACGATTACTCTGGCCTGTACAGAGTGCAAAGAACAGAATTACACCACCGAAAAGAATCGGCGGAACGACCCATCGCGGCTGGAACTGCGGAAGTACTGCCCGCGCTGCCGCAAACACACGCTCCATCGGGAGACCAAGTAGGGGCAGGTCTTGCACTTGTCCGCAGGCGGGCGACCGCAAGGGTCGCCCCTACCGGTGACCATAGGGGGTTAGCTCAATAAGGCAGAGCAGCGGTCTCCAAAACCGCAGGCTGCGGGTTCAAGTCCCGCACCCCCTGCCTGACCCATTTCAAGACACCGCCCATCCCGGCGGTGTCTTGAAATGTTAGGCACAGGAAGCGCAAGCAGATGACGCCGGAGGACGGTTCATCGTGAAAAAAGAAAATGCACTGGTCCGCTACTTCCGCGAGACCCGGGTAGAGGTCAAGCGGGTCCGCTGGCCCACCCGGGAGGAGACCTGGCGGCTGACCCGGATTGTCCTGGTGGTCACCGTCAGCATGGCCCTTTTCCTCTGGCTGATGGACCTGCTGTTTTCCTGGTGGCTGCGGGGCATCATAGAGAGCGACCCCTGGCGGATCGCGATGGGCGTGGCCGTCCTGGTGGCCGGGATAGTCGTCGGGATCATCCTGGGACGGCAGCAGGAGTAGCGGTGGTGGAAAGGTAAGCAGGGATGGACCGGGAAGACCGCCTGGAGACTCTGAAACAGGACGCAGAGGATCAGGAGGAGACGGAAATCTGGAGGCCTGCCAGGTCTTCCAGACCGCGCCGGTCTGCCAGACCATCCGCGCCGGACGAGGACGCGCCGGATGCATCCGTCGGTGCCGGCCGGACGGGCGCTCCGTCCGACCCGACCGCCGAACCGACGGACGAGCGGGCCTGGTATGTGATTCACTGCTACTCCGGCTACGAGAACAAGGTCAAGCATAACCTGGAGCAGCGCATTGAGACGATGCGCATGCAGGATAAAATCTTCCAGGTGGTCATCCCGACCGAGGAAGAGATTGAGGTCAAGGACGGCAAGCGGCGCACCGTGGAGCGCCGGGTGTTTCCGGGGTATGTCCTGGTGCAGATGATCCTGGACGATGAGTCCTGGTCAGTGGTCCGCAACACTCCGGGGGTGACCGGCTTCGTGGGGATGGGCAACCGCCCGACGCCGCTGCGCCCGGAAGAGGTGCAGGCGATTATGAAGCGGATGGAGGCCGAAGCGCCCCGGGTCAAAGTGACCTACAAGGCCGGCCAGAAGGTGCGCATCATAGATGGCCCCTTCCGCGATTTCATCGGCGTGGTGGATACCATTGACGAGGAGCGCACCAAAGTGCGAGTCCTGGTCTCCTTCTTCGGACGGGATACGCCGATAGAACTGGACTTCCTGCAGGTGGAGCGGGTATGATCTGGGTAGAGGATGGGCCTGTTACCGGCGCAGGATGAGGGCCAGCGGGCTTTTTCTGAAGGTTCGGCAGGGTGTTATGTCTGGAGAAAGTGTCTGGGTGCAGTTATATACCCTGGCCCGGCGGGCAAGGCTCGCCAGCGCAACCCACCAGCCGGTGGAGATCCGTCTCTCGCCGGAAGAAGGCACGGTCCTGGCGGATGTGCTGGAAGCGGCACTACGGATGATAAGCGCTATTACGGGCGGGACGGAGTGGGACCGGAGCGAACCGGGCTTTGAAAAGATGGCCCTTCCGGCGATGGAAGGGGGGGCATTTGACTGGCTGGCCGATGAACCCGACCTTTACAGCGATGACGACCTGAAGGAGCGGTTTGAATGGCCGGCGGTCTGATACGAGGCTCGGTCGTCCTGGTCATCTATCCATTTACGGACCTTTCCTCAGCAAAGCGACGCCCTGCTCTGGTGGTATCGGCAACGGAACGGCCCGGTAGAGATTGCATACTGGCTTTCATCACATCCAAAAACATTCAAATTGGAGCAACTGATCTGCTCTTGGATCCCAGTGATAAAGACTTTGTGGAAACAGGGCTGCGGACAGCTTCAGTAGTTCGCTGTGGTAAATTGATGACGCTGGACCGCACTTTGCTGACCGGACGTCTGGGAACACTCAGCGAGCGCTTGATGGCTGAGGTGAACATCCGGCTGAAAAAAGCACTGGCATTGCCATAGCATTTGATGGGAGAGCACGATGAAGAAAATCAAAGCCGTCGTGAAATTGCAGATTGAGGCCGGCAAGGCGAACCCGGCTCCGCCCGTGGGGCCGGCGCTGGCCCAGCACGGCATCAACCTGATGCAGTTCTGCAAAGAATACAACGCCCGCACGGCCTCTATGGCGGGCAACATCATCCCGGCGGAAGTCACCATCTATCAGGACGGCTCCTTTACCTTTGTGCTGAAGACGCCGCCCACGCCGGACCTGCTCCGCAAGGCCGCCGGGGTGGAGAAGGGCTCCTCGGAGCCGAACCGCAGTAAGGTCGGACGTATCACCCGCGCCCAGTTGCGGGAGATTGCCCAGATGAAGATGCGGGACCTCAACGCCGTGGACCTGGAGGGCGCGATGCGCCAGATTGAGGGGACGGCGCGCAGTATGGGAATTGAAATCGTGGATTAACCCGCCCGGTGGGAGGGCGATGCCCGTCATTCACCACAAGGAGGCAAGATGCCGAAGAGAGGGAAAAAGTACCTGGAAGCGCTGAAGAAAGTGGACCGCAACCGTCTCTATTCTCCACAGGAAGCGGTCCAACTGGTCAAGGAGACCGCGTACGCAAACTTTGACGCCTCGGTGGATGTCCACATCCGCCTGGGAGTGGACCCCCGCCACGCGGACCAGCAGGTGCGGGGGGTCGTGCTGCTCCCGCACGGCCTGGGCAAGACGGTGCGGGTGCTGGTCTTCGCGGCCGGCGACGCCGCCCGGATTGCCGAGGCCGCCGGTGCGGATTACGTCATCTCCGATGACGAAGGGATCAAAAAGATTCAGGACGGCTGGACCGATTTTGACGTTGCCATCGCGGTGCCGGATATGATGGGGAAAGTGGGCCGCCTGGGCCGCATCCTGGGCCCGCGCGGGCTGATGCCCAACCCGAAGACCGGTACGGTGGTGCCCCCAGAGGACCTGCCCCGGGTGATCGCCGAGGCAAAGGCCGGCCGCGCCGAGTTCCGCGTGGATAAGACGGCCAACCTGCACATCCCAATCGGCCGGGTCAGTTTCTCCAACCAGGCGCTTCTGGAGAACCTGGCGGCCGCGATGGACGCGGTCAAGAAGGCCCGCCCCACGGCGGCCAAAGGCACCTACATCCGCAAGGTCACCCTGGCGTCCTCTATGGGGCCGGGGGTTAAGGTAGACCCGGTGGCGGCGCAGGCGCTGGAAGTGGCGTAGGAGCAGATTGCAGATCGCCGGTTGCAGATTGCAAATCGCAGAACGCAATTTGCGATAAGCGATTCGCAATAAGCGATAAACGATAAACGAACAGGGCCGAAGACAGCAGGCGCGCCGAGGGGCGCTGAAAGTTGCCTGCCGAGGCTGGAGAGAGTGTCCGTTCCCTCATCGGGTGATGGTCTTCCATGCCCGGTGAGGCAGACTCCCCCGCGTCGGCTGGCGCGGGGGTTTCTTTTTCGCGGGAAGACGTCAAACGTGAACCGGAAGGAGGTGATGTCGGGTGGCTATCAGCAGAGCGAAGAAAGAGGAACGGGTAGAGCAGTACCTGGAGCACCTGCAGAAGAGCCAGGGGCTCATCCTGACCGACTACCGGGGCCTGCGGGTGGCAGAGGTGGAGGAACTGCGCCGGTCGCTGCGGGGCGCCGGGGCGACGTATCAGGTGGTCAAGAACCGCCTGCTCCTCCTGGCCCTGCAACAGATGGGGCTGACAATGCCGCAGGAGTGGCTGGAGGGCCCGGTAGCGGTGGCGTTCTGCCACGGCGAGGTCCCGGCCGCCGCGAAGGTGGTCCAGGACTTCGCCAAAGGGCGTGAGAAGTTCGCCGTCAAGGGCGGCCTTCTGGGCAAGACGCCCATTACGCCCGCACAGGTCACCGCGCTGGCCAACCTGCCGCCACGGGAGGTCATCCTGGCCCAGGTCCTGGGTGCGGTGAACGCGCCGGCCGCGCAGGTGGTCGGTGTGGTCGCCAGTGGCATCCGGCAGGTGCTCAACGTGCTGCAGGCGTATGTGGATAAACTGGAGGGGAAGACGGCCCCCCAGGCGGCGTGAAAAGGAAAACGTGAAACGTGAAACAAGGAGGTAAGGAATGGCCGATTTGCAGAAACTGGTGGAAGAGATCAGTCAACTGACGCTTCTGGAAGCCGCCGAACTGGTGAAGATGCTGGAGGAGAAACTGGGCGTGACGGCCGCCGCTCCGGTGGCGGTCGCTGCGATGCCCACCCCAACGGCGGCGGCTCCCGCCGAACCGGTGGAAGAGAAGACCGAGTTCACCGTCGTGCTCAAAGAGGTCGGCGAGAAGAAGATTGAGGTCATCAAGGTGGTGCGAAAACTGACCAACCTGGGCCTCAAGGAAGCCAAAGACCTGGTGGAGAGCGCGCCGGCGACGGTGCTGGAAGCCGTCCCGAAGGAGGCGGCGGAGAGCGCCAAGGCGGAACTGGAAGCGGTCGGCGCCAAAGTGGAGATCAAGTAGCGCCGTAACTATTCTGCCTTCCTCACCCCACCCCCAGCGGCTGCGCCGCTCCCCCTCCCCTCTCCTGACCGAAGGTCAGGAGAGGGGAGGGGGGCCGCCGAAGGCGGCGGAGGAGGGGTGAGGCTGAATAGTTACGTAGCGCCAGACGCGAAGGACACCCGAGGCGCGAGAAGGCCTGCCGGGCTTGGAGGGCCCGGCAGGCCGTATCTTCGTTTATCCCCTCGCCGGATACCCCTTCTGGAACCAGGCGGTAAACGCGAAGGCCGGAATCAGGAGCAGGTTGCGGGCTACGGTCCATAACAGCGCCCGCTCCGGCTGCGCGTGCCCCGCCAGCGCCAGAACCGTTATCCGTAGATACACCTATCATCAGGAGGGCAGGTGCGCGTCGTCGTTGAGCGCCAGCAGGGAGGCCCGGCCGTCCTCAGCCAGGACTTGCGTGAGCGTACAGTGCCCCAGTTCGTATCCCCACCACCGGCTCATCTGCTCCGGGAGCAGGTAGGCCAGCATTGCCCGCAGCGTACCGCCGTGCGCCACGATGAGAACGGTCCCCTGCCGGTGGCGGGAGAGAATGTCATCGCACGTCGCGCTGACCCGGCGGAAGAAGTCGGAGCGGCGCTCGCCCCCGGGCCAGGTGAATTCCACATCCGTCCGGTCCCGCCAGCGCTCGTAGAGGTCGGGGTATTGGGTTTTCATCTCCTCCAGAGTCACCCCGTCCATAGCGCCGAAGTTGATCTCCCGCAGGCCGTCCAGCGGGGTGGGGGTCAGTCCCAGGGCCCGCCCGATGGTCTCCGCCGTCCGGCGGGCGCGGGGGAGGGGGCTGGTGTAGAGGGCGACGGCGTCGGTCACCTCGGCCGCCAGGCGGCGGGCAACGGCTTCCGCCTGGGCCTCCCCCCGCTCGGTCAGCGGCGTGTCGTTCCAGCCCACCCATCGCCGCTGGACGTTGGCGACCGTCTCGGCATGGCGGATAAGGATCAGTCGCAGGGCCATATCCTCACCCATCCCCTGCCGCTTTCGGCGGCACCCCCTCCCCTCGCCTGACCTTTTGATCAGGAGAGGGGAGGGGGTAGGGGCGCAGCCGCTGAGGGTGGGGTGAGGCGTAGAAATCGCACTCGTCCCGCAGGACGCAGCGCCCGCATTCCGGCTTCCGGGGATGGCAGACGTCCCGTCCCAGCGCGATGAGGTTCAGGTGCAGGGGGTAATACAGGTCGGGAGGGATGAGGGCTTCCAGAAGGGTATGGGCCTGCTCCCGAGTGGCCCGTGCGGGGATCAGCCCCAGCCGTCGGGATACCCGATGGATGTGGGTATCCACCGGGAAGGCGGGGCGGCCAAAGGCGAAGAGGAGGACGATGGCCGCCGTCTTGGGGCCGATGCCGGGAATGGAGAGGAGCCAGGCCCGCGCCGCCTCCAGCGGCATATCGGCCAGAAAATCCAGGGAGAACTCGCCCCGTTCGGCCCAGATGCGCCGCAGGGTCTCCTGGATGCGCGGGGCCTTCGTGGGTGCCAGTCCCGCCGGACGAATCGCCGCTACCAGCTCCTCCACCGGGGCATCCCGGACGGCCTCCCAGGTGGGGAACCGCTCCCGCAGCCGCTCGTACGCCCGGTCCCGGTTGAGGTCGTTGGTGTTCTGGGAGAGGATGGTGGAGACCAGGACCGCCAGCGGGTCGCGCGGCGTCCATTCCGGCTCGCCGTACGCCTCAACCAATCGCTGATGGATCCGCTCAATCCGGTCGGTCATAGTTGCACCCGGCGGGGGTGGACCCGGCAGTGTTCCGCCTCTATGATGGCCGCAATCTGCGCGACGGCGCGGTCCAGTTCCCCCTCCCGATTGACCACCACGTAGTCAAAATTCTCCATACAGTTCATCTCCCACCGAATCTTCCCGATGCGCTCGGCCAGTTTTTCCGGCGTCTCGGTCCCCCGCTCCGTCAGGCGGCGGATCAACACCTCCTCCGACTCGGCGGTCAGGAAGATGAGGACGGCTTCCGGGGCCAGTTGGCGGATGGTCGCCGCGCCCTGGACGTCCACCCGCATAACGACGTCTTTGCCGGAGGCGAAGGCGTCCCGGACCTGCTGTTTGGGGACCCCTTTGTGCTCTCCGTAAACGATGGCGTGTTCCAGAAGTTCTCCCTCCCGCTCCAGCCGCAGGAATTCTTCGGTGGAGAGGAAGAAGTAATCCACGCCGTGAACTTCGCCGGGGCGCGGGGGCCGGTCGGTGGCCGTAACGACGAAGTGGAAGGGGTAGCCCAACTCCTTCATCCGCCGCAGGACGGAGTCCTTCCCGACCCCGGGCGGCCCGGAGATGACGATGAGCAGCGGATAGCGAGGGAGGGTCCAGGTCATCTTGCTTTCCTTTTCAGAGGACGGTATAATTCACCACACTGCGGGTTTTGTGAGACGGCAAGTTTGCAGGAGGGGACGGAGATGCCCGTTTACGAGTACCGATGTCATGACTGTCGTCGTCGCGTTTCCATTTTCTGGCGGACGTTCTCCGAAGCGCAGAGCGGGACGCCGGTCTGCCCCCACTGCGGGGGGACGAACCTGACCCGCCTCATCTCCCGTGTGCGCGTGGTCCGCTCCGAGGAGAGCCGCCTGGAGTCGCTGGCCGACGATTCTTTTCTCTCCGACTTTGACGAGAAAGACCCCCGCTCGCTGGCGCGGATGATGCGCCGGATGGCCGACGAGGTGGGGGAAGATCTGGGGCCGGAGTTTGAGGAGGTCGTCGGGCGGCTGGAGGCGGGGGAGAGCCCCGAGGAGATAGAGAAGGCTATGCCGGAACTGATGGGGGAGGAAGGCGGGGCAGAGGACATCGGCGAGGAACTATAGCGCCGGAGGGGTCAGCCCTCCAAGCCCGCGCGCCCGCAGGAAGGCGCGCAAATCCGCCTGCACCGCCTCCACCGGGCGGGCGGCATCCACCACGATCCACCGCCGGGGCTCCTGACCGGCCAGTTCCAGGTATCCGGCCCGCACCCGGCGGTGGAACTCCACCGTCTCCCGATCCAGACGGTTCCACTCCCCCCCTCCCCTCTGGCGGCGGGCCAGCCCCTCCTCGGGCGAAATGTCCAGGCAGAAGGTGAGATCAGGGGTCAGGCCGTCGGTCGCCAGGTAGAGGACCCGCCGCAGCGCCTCCAGGTCCAGCCCCCGCCCGTAGCCCTGATAGGCGAGGGTGCTATCGGCGTAGCGGTCGCAGAGGACGGTCTGCCCGGCGGCCAGCGCGGGTCGGATGACCTCCGTCACCAGTTGGGCGCGCGCAGCGCAGTACAGAAAGACCTCCGCCCAGGGGGCCATGCCGGTATGGGCGGGATCGTGGAGGACCTCCCGAATCCGCTCCCCGATGGTCGTCCCTCCCGGCTCCCGGACCAGGACGACCGGATAGCCCTCTTCTTCCAGCCAGCGGGCCAGCAGACGGGCCTGGGTCGTCTTGCCGCTCCCGTCGGGTCCCTCTAATGTGATGAACATCGGGCGATACCTGTGGAAAGGGCAGGAGTGTAGGGGCGACCCTTGCGGTTGCCCATATGCATCCATTTCAGGCCGGGTTGGGTCGCCCCCTCTCGCCGCCTGGGCGCCGATGGGAAATCGGCCTCCCCTGGGCGCTCTCGCGCCGGGCGTTAACCTTCGTTGACGCTTCTCAGAACGTCGCTGCGAGATCGCAGGACAGCCCCTTGCAGTTGTCCTACGCCCATCAGCCCCCAGGGTGCCGACCTGAGCGACCTTGCGGTCGCCCGCCTTACGGTCGTCCAGGGCAGGGGCCAGCCCCGCCCCTACCGACGATACACCCAGACGGTTTCCTCCCGCAGGCGCCGGGGCAGGCGCTCCCATTCTTCGGGTGAGTAGACCAGAACATCCACCGGCACCGGCAGGTCGGTCAGGTCCCACTCTGCCGCTCGCCGCTCCGGCGGCGTCTCCGTCTGTTCCAGCAGAATCACCACATCCAGGTCGCTGCCCACTCCCCAATCCCCCCGACTGTACGATCCGCAGTACCCGATGCCCAGTACGTCCGGTCGGCGAACTCTCTCCGCCCAACGCCGGAGGGCTTCCAGGACGGTGGGGGCGTCAGGCCATTTGAGCACGGACGAAGTCCACAATCTCACGGGCATATTGGATAGCCTCCTGGCTCTGGAGGGGGCCGTAGTGCTCAAACGGCGCGCCTTCGGCGAAACTGTTGGGGTATCGGGGAGGGATGTAGAAACTATCCAGCGCGCGGGCTTTCTCTATCAGGATGCCCGGCACAGCGACCTGGGGCGGGAGTTCCCGCAGGAGACGGGCCACCACATGTCCCCATACTTCCTGCCCGTGATGGAGGTGAAGGGCCTTTACTGCCTTCTCGGCGGCCTGCTGGGCGGCGAAGCAGGCCCACTCATGCCGCCCGGCGCGCCGGGAATCCTCCGCCTGCTCCAGGTCTCGCTCCGCCTGTCGGAGCCAGTCCCGCGCTCGCTGGACCATTTACGCCCTCGTGATCCGCACTCGTCGGTTCGGTTCTTCTCCGACCGAGTAGGAAGAAAGGCCGGCCTCCCGGGCCATTTCGTGTTGCTGGCGGCGGACGAACGCGTTCTGGGGGGAGAGTTCCACTTCGTCGGCGTCGCCGTCCAGGATGCGGCGGATGGCCTGGTCCGCCTCCCGCAGGGCAGGCGTCAGCGGGCCGGGCAGGTGGTTCTCCTCCGCGATGTCGCTCAGACAGGCCTCCATTTGGGCGACGGTGTTGGCCCGCAGGACGTAGACGGGGATGCCCTTCCGCTCGGCGTCGGTGATCAGCCGGGGGCGTTTGCGGAAGAAGCCCTTGGTGGTGACGAAAGCGTCCGCCTGGCCCAGTTCGTCCACCACGTAAACAGGGACCTGCATGCGGCGGGCGGCTCGCTCCAGCCGGTTACGGGCGATGCCGTAGGGGAAGATGCGCACCGGCTCCTGGATTTTGGGCGTCAGCGGTGTTGGGGTGGTCGGGGCCGGCGCCGTTGGGGACGGGCGCGCGCGGCCCGCCTCCCGCTCCTCCAGCGACAGCGGCTTGGCCTTCTCCACCCGAATCTCTCCCGAGGCATCCCGGTAGCGGAGTTCGGCCTGCAAGGGCCGGCCCCGCAGCAGCGCGTCCACCGATTCGGCCACGCTGTGGTGGATGAGCAGTCGCTGGCGGTCCTGGATTTCAATGAGGACGTCAAACGTCGGTGGCGCGCGCCGCTCCAGGATAGTCTTCTGGGTGCCCCGCCGTCGCGCCTCCTCATCGGAGAGGGTCACACTCTCAATCCCTCCGACCAGGTCGGAGAGGGTAGGATTCAGCAGCAGGTTATCCAGGGTGTTGCCGTGAGCGGTGGCGATCAGTTGGACGCCCCGTTCGGCGATGGTCCGCGCGGCCAGCGCCTCCAGTTCCCTCCCGATTTCGTCGATGACGATGACTTCGGGGTTGTGGTTCTCCACCGCCTCAATCATTACCTCGTGCTGGAGGGAGGGCATCTCCACCTGCATGCGGCGCGCGCGGCCGACGGCGGGGTGGGGGATGTCGCCGTCGCCGCCGATTTCGTTGGACGTGTCCACAATGATGACCCGCTTCGTCTCTGCCAGGACCCGGGCCGCCTCCCGAAGCATCGTCGTCTTCCCGACACCGGGCCGGCCCAGGAGGAGGATGCTCTTGCCGCTCTCAATGATGTCCTGAATGATGGCGATGGTGCCGTAGACGGCCCGCCCAACCCGACAGGTCAGCCCGACGATGTCTCCTTTCCGGTTGCGGATGGCGGCGATGCGGTGGAGGGTGCGGGCGATACCGGCGCGGTTGTCGGCATCAAACTCGCCGACTCGCTCCACCACGTGCTGGATGTCTTCTCGGGTGACCTCCCGCTCGCTCAGCACCACCTCGCCGTCGGTGTAGCGGGCAGTGGGCACCCGTCCCAGGTCCAGAATCACCTCCAGCAGCTCGTCCCGCCGGCCGATTTGCTGGATTCTCTCCCGCAGGTCTTCCGGCAGGACGTTCAGTAATGCATCTAAGTCGTCGGTGATATGGTTATAGTACGCCTTCTCCACAGGTTTCAGTTCTTCTCCTCAGGTTCTACCGGGGGCAGCAGCGGGCCGGGTGGCACCCGTTCCCCGCGCCCGGTGATCAGGCCGATGCCGAACCGGCGCGCGGCCCGGTCGCAGGCGGCGTCCACCCGCAGCCCGTAGATATATACCAGATACGGGCCTGGAACCCCATGTCGGGTCAGGCGGCGCCGGAAGCCCTCGGAGCGCATCCGGTTGGCCCAGTCCTCCATCTCCCGCCAACTCAGCCGGGTTTTGGCTTCCACCACAGCCCATATGACTTGCCCGTCGCGGGCCGCCGGTATGGCTACGTCTACCTCACCGTCCATACGGACCTGTACCGGGGCTTCCAGAATTTGATAGCCCTTTTCCTCCAAAAGGTAGCACACCCAGTCTTCGGCCTCTTCTTCCATTGTCGCCCCGATGGTCCGTTGGAGATTATCCACCTTTTCGGCGAGATGGTCCACTTTTTGGCCCAGTTCGTCCACTTTTTCGTCGGTGCGCCGTTGGGCCTCGGCCAACGCCCTGACTGCCTCCTCGGTCCGCAGTTGGGCTTCCTCCAGCCGATCTACCCGCTCCTCCACACGTCCCAGTCGCTCCTCGGCCCGCTTTTGGGCCTCGGCCAGTTCCTGGACGATGGCTTCCAGCCGGTCCAGCCGCTCCTCCACACGTCCCAGTCGCTCTTCGGCCCGCTTTTGGGCCTCGGTGAGGGCCCTGATCGCCTCATCGGTGCGCTTTTGGGCTTCTACCAGTTCCTGGACGGTGGCCTCCAGCCGGTCCAGCCGCTCCTCGCTGCGCCGATGGGATTCCGTCAGAGCTTCTATGTGGTCGCTGAGCCGCCGGAACAGTTCCGGCAGTTCCAGCAGTTCCTCAGGGAGCACTACGCGCCGCAGGAGGGCCCGCCACTCCGGATTTGTCTCTATCAGCCGGATCAGCAAAGGGATGTCTATGACGTCGGTTTGCATATCTTTCACCCCGCCAGTCGGAGAAAATACCGGTGGAACCGGACATCTCCGGTCAACTCGGGATGGAAAGCAGTCGCCAGGAGACGGCCCTGCTGCACGGCGACCGCGGTCCCGTCCTCCAGAGAGGCCAGCACCTCCACCCCGGGCGCCACCCGCTCAATGACCGGGGCGCGGATGAAGACCGCATGGAAGGGCGGGTCTCCCAGGGCGGGAATCTCCAGGTCAGTTTCAAAACTATCTACCTGGCGACCGAAGGCATTGCGCCGGACGGTGATGTCCATTAGACCCAGGATGGGCTGGCCAGGCACGCCGTCCACGACTTCCTTTGCCAGCAGGATCATCCCGGCGCAGGTGCCCCAAATGGGCCGCCCGGAGCGGGCGAACGCCCGCAGCGGCTCCAGCAGGCCCCACTTCTGGGCCAGGAGGCCCATCGTGGTGGATTCTCCACCGGGGATGATGAGGCCATCCAGGCCCTCCAGGTGCTCCGGCAGGCGGACTTCCACCGGCTGGACGCCCAGGCGGGCCAGGACATTTTCGTGTTCAATGAACGCGCCCTGCAGGGCCAGGACACCGATTCTCACCTACCACCCCCGCACGGCCAGCCGCTCCTCGGCCGGGATGAGGCTGATGTTGATGCCGACCATCGGCTCACCGAGCCCCCGGCTGATTTCGGCCAGAATCTTCGGATCGTTGTAGTGGGTGACGGCCTGGACGATGGCTCGCGCCCGTTTGACCGGGTCACCGCTCTTGAAGATGCCACTGCCCACGAAGACGCCGTCCATCCCCAGTTGCATCATCAGCGCAGCGTCCGCAGGAGTGGCGATGCCTCCGGCGGCGAAGTTGACCACAGGCAGCCGTCCCAGCCGGGCCGTCTCCACTACCAGTTCGTAGGGTGCCCCGATCTCTTTGGCGTAGGCCATCATCTCCTCTTCGGCCATCGTGGTCAGGCGGCGGATTTCCCCCAGGACGGCGCGGGCATGCCGGACCGCCTCCACCACGTTGCCGGTGCCGGCCTCCCCTTTGGTGCGGATCATCGCCGCGCCCTCGCCGATACGCCGGAGCGCCTCCCCCAGGTTGCGCGCCCCGCAGACGAAGGGGACCTTGAACTTGCGCTTGTCAATGTGATGTTCCTCGTCGGCGGGGGTCAGCACCTCGCTCTCGTCAATGAAATCCACCCCCAGTGCTTCCAGAATCTGCGCCTCCACGAAGTGGCCGATGCGGCATTTGGCCATCACCGGGATGGAGACGGCCTCCATAATCTCCAGAATCTTCTCCGGGTCCGCCATACGGGCCACGCCGCCCTGGGCGCGAATATCCGCCGGGACCCGCTCCAGGGCCATGACGGCGCAGGCGCCCGCCTCTTCGGCGATCCGGGCCTGCTCGGCATTGGTCACGTCCATAATGACCCCGCCTTTCAGCATCTGTGCCAGACCACGCTTCACCGTATCCGTTCCGATTTCCCGTTCCATTTCTGACCTCCTGAATCCAGCGAATGGCTGAGATTTTCCGTTCGGCGATAACATTCTACCGCTATTTGGTCAAATCGTCAATGGGTTCCTCACCTTTCCCCCTTGACCCCCGCCCTGAAGTTTGGCTTTTTATGGCGGGGGGTAACTACCTACCCTGATGGCTGGGATGCCCCCTTCCGCCCGCCGCTGAAGCGGCAGGCTCAGATACCCAAGCCCTGACGGGCTATCCGGAAGCCCCTGAAAGGGGCTTCGCATCGGAGCCAGGGGCTTTTCGCCCAATGGGGCGAACATTTGCCCCCACCCCCCTTTATCCCCCCTCCCCCATCGCGGCGCTTGGGGGAGGGGGGAAGGGCATAGGCGTTAACTTGAGGCTGGCTTCGGCTCTCCGCTTCCCGCCGCTTCGGGCGCCGATGGGAAATCGGCCTCC
>CALDFY010000098.1 GCA_937942115.1 uncultured Anaerolineae bacterium
GGACCCGGCCGAAGGCCCAAAGAGGCTGGCTTCAGTCAGCGCCCGAGGCAGCGACCCAACTGGCGCAGCCCCTTAAGTTAACGCAGATGCCCTTACCCCCTCCCCACCGCCGCTACGCGGCGTGGGGAGGGGGAGAGACCCCCCCTTCTCCTCCCCGCTTTGCGGGGAGGAGAAGGGGGCCAGGGGGATGAGGAGGGGACAAAACGCCGCTCCGTAGAGGTCGGTTTATTGAAGTTGCACATGACGTCAATCGCCTTTTGAAAATAGGGAGAAGAGGGGTTTTGCGGCGGAGCCGCCGCCAAACCCCCATTCCTCCGGGAGGGGTGCAGAGAGGAGAGGCCATCCCTGAGGCCCGGAGGCGGATAGCGCAAGATGGATCTTGCGCCACAAGTTTCTGGGTAGGATAGCGAAGCAAACCGAGCCCGGCGGTTTATCTTCCGGCGGAGGTGGCTATCCGGTGGCCGGTTGCTTGGAAATGCTTCGCCGCCATTCGGCTGTCCGCAGGCCGTACAGCCGGTTTACGTGCTCCCGGAGCATGTTGCGGACAAAGCCGGCGCGCAGCGGCTTAGGAAAGTACTCAGTCATCACGAATTCAAAAACGGCGTTGATTTCCCCGTTTTCTAAGGCATGGGCTTCCTGATAGGCGTCTTCCAGAGTATGGATGCGGGCCAGGATTTGTTCCGGGGAGAAACGGGCGGCCGCGCGGGCCTGTTCCAGCCAGAGGGGGTCGGCTGGCTCCAGAAGCCGCTCTGAAGGGAGGGAAGCCCGGATTTGCTCCAGAAGTCGGATATGGGCCGCTTCGTCGGCGCCCATTTTCCACCACACCTCTGCCGCCTCCGGCTCGTGGGCGAAGGCTTCCACCAGTTGGAGGTATAGGGTTTGAGCCGCAGTTTCCGCCTGGAAGAGCAAATCCATCAGGTCGCCTACACTCCGGGTGTTCGGCAGGGCCATCCCGGTTGTCTCCTTGTGGAGTTAGGGCTTGGTGCGAACAACACCGAGGGGATTATCGCACATCCTGCGGATTTGCGCAAGGGGGTAGATAGATGCTGGGGGATACACACCCCCCAGGGGCTTTGCCCGAGAGTGGGGGAGGGATAAGGAGCACAGGCCGGCCTCATCGCGATGGTGGGGGCAGGGCTTGCCCCTGCCCATAGGCATCAACTTAAGGCCGGATTGGGTTGCCCTTCCCGCCGCCCTGGGCGCTTCTCCTCACCCCACCCCCGCCGCCTTCGGCGGCACCCCCTCCCCTCTCCTGACAAAAGTCAGGAGAGGGGCCGGGGGTGAGGTAGGGGCCGGGGGAGGGGTGAGGAGCGCAGGCCGCCCTGGTTGCGCCGATTGGAAATCGGCCTCCCCTGGGCGCTCCTGCGCCGGGCGTCAACCTTCGTTGACGCGTTCCAGAAGGGCGGCGCAGGCCGCCCTGGTTGCGAACGGAGGGAGCCACCGGGCCGGAGGCCCGGGGAGGCTGACTTCAGTCGGCGCCGATGGTGGAGGCGGGGCCTGCCCCTGCCCTATTGGGGCAACCGCAAGGGTTGCCCCGACATCTCCCACCTTATCCGGAGGTCTCCGATGCCCAACGGCTACTGGGGAAAACTGCTCTTCGTCAACCTCTCCACCGGCGAAATCGCCGTGGAGACACCCCCCGAAGAGGTCTATCGCCGCTACCTGGGCGGATACGGCCTGGGGGCCTGGGTCCTCTCCGAGCGCATCCCGCCCGGCGCCGACCCGCTGGGGCCGGAGAACGTCATCGGATTCCTGCCCGGGCTTCTCACCGGCAGCGGCGCCCTCTTCGGTGGACGCTTTATGGTCTGCGCCCGCTCCCCCCTCACCGGCGGCTGGGGGGATTCCAACTGCGGGGGCAACTTCGGTCCGGCCCTGCGGGGCACCGGCTACGACGGCGTCTTCGTCACGGGCCGGGCGGAGCGGCCCGTCTACCTTTATGTAGACGACGAGCGGGCCGAAATCCGGGACGCGACCGACCTTTGGGGTCTGGATACTCGCGAGACGGAGGCCGCTCTGCGCGCCGCCCACGGCCGGGACGTGCGCGTCGCCTGCATCGGCCCGGCCGGGGAGAAACGGTCGCTCATCGCCGCCATCATCAACGACGACGGACGGGCCGCCGCGCGGTGCGGCCTGGCCGCAGTGATGGGGGCCAAAAACCTCAAGGCCGTCGCCGCCCGGGGGAAGGCCCGCCCGCCCCTGGCCGACCCCGAGGCCTTCCGGCGCATTACCGATGAGTACCGCCGCCTGTTCCGCCGCAAGCCGTCCCCCTGGGCCTCCCGAATCTCCGGCTTTCTCCTGCGCGCCCTTCCGATGATGCGACGGCTGCGCCTTCGGCCCAGCGGCGGCCCGACTTCCATCGTCATAGACACCTACCGCCTCTACGGGACCGCCGCCGGGACGGCCGCGCTGGTGGAGTTGGGGGACACGCCGGTCCGCAACTGGGCCGGCATCGGCTACCGGGATTTTCCCCTCCACCGGGCCGCCCGTCTGAGCGACGAAGCGGTCATCCGGCCCAAGATTCGGGGGTACGGATGCTCCTTCTGCCCGGTGGCCTGCGGCGGCATCGTCCGCCTGCCCGATGGCGACACCGACCACAAGCCGGAGTACGAAACCCTCTCAGCCTTCGGCCCCCTCCTGCTGAACGACGACCTGGAAGTGGTGATGCGCTGCAACCGCATCTGCAACCGGGCCGGATTGGATACCATTTCCACCGGCGTCGCCATCGCGTTTGCCATAGAATGCCGGGAGCGGGGATGGCTGCCGCCGGAACTGGCGGAGGAGTTGCCGCTGGACTGGGGGAACGGCGAGGCGATTGTGGAACTGACGGCGCGCATCGCCCGCCGGGAGCCGGGCCTGGGGGAGTGGCTGGCCGACGGCGTCCGGCGGGCGGCGGAACGGCTGGGCCCGGAGGCGCAGGAAGCGGCGATCCACGCCGGAGGGCAGGAACTGGCCATGCACCGGGGCCTCTACGAGCCGGGGGTGGCGCTGGGATACGCGGTGGACCCGGCCCCGGGCCGTCACACATCCACCCTTTCGGGGACGGTGGAACTGCCGCCGTTTATGCCGTACTTCGCGCTGGCGGGGGTCAAACCCGGCGCCCGCTACGATTACGAAACAAAGGGACGGGTGATGGCCGTGGGGATGGCCGTCCTGCGGGCCTACGAAAGCCTGGGCTTTTGCCAGTTTGCCCTCTACATGGGCGAGCCGCCGTTCCTGGCCTGGCTGAACGCCGCCACCGGCTGGGGGATGACGGAGCGGGAATTCCTGGAGGCCGGGAAGGCCATCCAGCGATTGCGCCATGCCTTCAACGAACGGCACGGGCTGCCACGCGAGTTTCCGCTACCGGCGCGGGAGCGGGGGGAGCCGCCGCAGGAAGTGGGGCCGCTGGCCGGGATCACGCTGGATGTGGAGGCGATGACCCAGGCCTACTACGCGGCGATCGGCGTAGTGGAGGGTGAATCATACCCCAAAATGGGAACCTCGCCGTGAAAATTCATCCTTTTCTGGCCGCCGTCATCCTCTCCGGCTGGCTGACCGGATGCCGGTCGGCCCTCCCCGGATCCCCTCCGCCGGCGGCCCCGGCCGGGAAACTGGTCATCTTCCACGCCGGCAGTCTGGCGGAGCCGGTGCGGGCCCTCACGGAGGCCTTCCAGGCCCGCTACCCCGGGGTCACTTTTCAGGCCGAAGCGTCCGGCAGCAACGAGGCCGCCCGCAAAATCCGCGAACTGGGCCGGGAGGCCGACGTGGTCATCTCAGCGGACTACCGGGTCATTGACCGGTTGCTGATCCCGGACTTTGCCGACTGGAATATCCGCTTCGCTCGCAACGAAATGGTCATCGCCTACACCGACCGCTCCCGGTATGCAGATGAAGTAGGCACCGATAACTGGTATGAAATCCTCGGCCGGGACGGCGTCATCTGCGGCCGCGCCGACCCCAATGCGGATCCCGCCGGCTACCGCACGCTGATGGTCTGGCAACTGGCGGAAGCACACTACGGGATACCCGGCCTCTATCGCACGCTGGAGACGCACTGCCCGAAAGCGTACATCCGCCCCAAATCGGTGGAATGGATCGCACTATTGCAGTCTGGCGATGTGGACTACGCCTTTGTATACCGCTCGGTCGCCCTCCAGCACGGCCTCCGGTTCGTGGAGTTGCCGCCGGAGGTGAACCTGGGAAGTGGGGAGTACGCCGACTTCTATCACCTGGCGCGCGTGGAAATCTCCGGCACCGGCCCGGGCCAGACCGTCACCGTTCGGGGCGAGCCCATCGTCTATGGGGTGACCGTCCCCAAAAACGCCCCCCATCCCGACCTGGCGCTGGAGTTTGTCCGGTTTCTCATCGGCCCGGAGGGGCAGGCGGTGATGGAGCGGATGGGACAGCCGCCCATTGTGCCCGCCGTCACAGAGAACCGGGATGCCCTTCCCCCCCTCCTTCGGCCCCTGGTTACGGAGCAGTAGCATGCGAGTCCTTTTCGCCAACCGGCTCACCGTCCTCTTCTCGGCCCTCGGAGCCCTGCTGGTGCTGTTCGTTGCCCTCCCGCTGGCCCGGACGGTCACCGCTTCCAGCCCTGCCCTTCTCTGGCAGACTTTCCTGGACCCGGAAGTGCGCGGCGCCATCTCCCTGACTCTTTACGCGTCCTTTCTCGCCACTCTGCTGGCCTTTATCTGCGGCGTCCCCCTGGCCTATCTGCTGGCCCGCGTGGACTTCCCCGGCAAGGGAGTGGTGGAGGGGATCGTGGATTTGCCCGTTGTCGTCCCCCACTCGGCGGCAGGCATCGCGCTGCTGATGGTCTTCGGGCGACAGGCCCCGCTGGGCCAGGCGTTCGGTCTTCTGGGCCTGAAGTTCGTCTCCGCCGTACCCGGCATCGTCATCGCTATGCTTTTTGTGAGCCTCTCCTTTCTGGTCAACGGGGCCCGGGAGGGGTTTGAGGCGGTGGACCCCCGCCTGGAACGGGTGGCGCGGACGCTGGGCGCATCCCCCTGGGAGGCTTTCTGGCGGGTCTCCTTCCCCCTGGCCTGGCGCGGCATCCTCTCCGGAGCGATGATGATGTGGGCCCGGGGCCTGAGTGAGTTCGGCGCCGTCGTCGTCCTGGCCTACCACCCGATGGTGGCCCCGGTGCTCATCTACCAGCGGTTTGAGTCCTTCGGGTTGGCCTCTGCTCAGCCGGTGGCGGCGCTGATGATTCTGATCTGTCTGGTCGCCTTCGCGGCGTTGCGGGGAATCCCCCGGAAGAACCGGAGAGGGAGATGAGCCCAATGGCACTAACGTTTTCCGTAGCGCAGGCTGTTAGCCTGCATCGTAGCGCAGGCTGTTAGCCTGCATCGTAGTGCAGGCTGTTAGCCTGCATCGTAGCGCAGGCTGTTAGCCCGCATCGTGGCGCAGGCTGTTAGCCTGCATCTACCGGCCTGGCGGCCTGCGCTACATCCATTTGACAAATTGCTTCCGAATCGTAACTACCTACCCCGATGGCTGGGATGCCCACTTCCGCCCGCCGCTGAAGCGGCAGGCTCAGATACCAAAGCCCTAACGGGCTATCCGGAAGCCCCTGAAAGGGGCTTCGCATCTGAGCCAGGGGCTTTTCGCCCAATG
>CALDFY010000099.1 GCA_937942115.1 uncultured Anaerolineae bacterium
CTCCACCAGTTCCGGGTTCAGTTCCACGCCGACGAAGCGGCGGTTCAGCCGCACCGCCTCTATGGCGGCGGTCCCGGAGCCCAGGAAGAGGTCCAGGACGATGTCGTCCTCCCGCGTGTAGCGGAGGTAGGTCTGGGTGGCAATCTGGGGGACGAAGTTGCCGTGGTAATCCAACCGGTGGCCGCCGGTGCGGTCGCGCGCGTCAATGAGCCAGAGGGAGTCCGTCCAGATGTGGCCGTACTCCCGCCAGCGGGTGAGGTCTATGTCGGAGTAGGGGGCGCGACGGATTTTCACGTTCTCTGCGGATTGGGTATTGCGTATTCCGTACTCTGCATTCCGTACTCCCTCAGCAGCAGCACCCGCACCTCGGAGCCAGCAGGCAGGTGGTCTACGTCCTCCGGGATGATGGCCAGACCGTCGGCCAGGACCAGGGAATAGAGGATGCCGGAGCCCTGGTCGCCGGTGAGGGACGCCTCCCAGCCCTCGGGCGTCTCCCGCAGGCGCACCCGCAGGTAATGGCGACGGCCGTCTTTGCGGGTAATGGGGTCGGCCAGGCGGGCGCGCCGTTCGGGCCAGGGCCATTCGGTGAATCCCTGCATCTTCCGCAGGGCCGGACGGACGAAGAGTTCGGTGGCGACCATCGCGGAGACGGGGTTTCCGGGCAGGCCGACGAGGGGCACTCCGCCGACGACGCCGAAAGCCAGCGGTCGCCCCGGCTTCATGTTCAGCGACCAGAAGCGCATCTCCCCCTCCGCCGCCAGGACCTGCTTGACCAGGTCAAAGTCGCCGATGGAGACGCCGCCGGAGGTGACGATGAGGTCGGCCCGCTCCGCCAGCGCGCGGCGGACTCCCTCCCGGACCAGCGCCTCCTCGTCCCGGGCGACGCCCAGGAGGAGGGGGATGCCGCCGTACCGGCGCACCTGGGCGGCGACGGTGTAGGAGTTGGCGTCCCGAATCTGGCCCGGGCCGGGGGTCTCCCAGGGCGGGACGACTTCGTCGCCGGTCGCCATGATCGCCACCCGGGGTCGCCGGATGACGGCGACCTCGGTCCGGCCCAGCGCGGCCAGCATACCGATCTCCTGGGGCCGCAGGACGCAACCCGGGGAGAGGACGACCTGGCCCGCGCGCACGTCCTCCCCGGCCTGCCGGACGTTGGCCCCGGGGCGGGTTTCCCGGAGGACTTCCACAATAGCGCAAGATTCATCTTGCGCTACTGCGATACGGGTATGCTCAAAGGGGACAACGGTATCGGCGCCTGGCGGGATCGGCGCGCCGGTCATAATGCGGATCGCTGTGCCCGGCTCCACCTCCGTCGGGCAGAGGCGGCCCGCCGGGGCCTCCGCGATCACCCGCAGGCGGGCCGGCACCTGCGCCACGTCGGCGGCGCGGACGGCGTAGCCGTCCATCGCCGAGTTGGGCAGCGGCGGGATGTTCCGGTCCGCCACCACCTCCTCCGCCAGCACCCGTTCCAGCGCCTCCAGGATCGGCACCCGCTCCGGCTCCAGCACCCGCACCGTCGCCAGAATCTGCTCCTGCGCCTCCTCCACACTCAGCACCGGTCTCCGTTCGTTCTGCATTATCCTCCTTTCGGACGCGGATGAACGCAGATTCTCACTCTTCACGCTTCCCGTTTCACGGTTTCCGGTTCACGCTTCCCGTTCCCTGTGCTCCGTATCCTCCCCCCGGGCCATCTGGACGGCATGGGGGAGGATCGGGACAAGGACCTCCATGCCCTCCCGTACCGCGCGGGGGCTCCCCGGCAGGTTGATGATGAGAGTTCGGCCGCGCAGCCCGGCGACGCCCCGGGAGAGGACGGCCTGAGGGGTGCGGCGGTACCCCTCCCAGCGCAGCACCTCGGCCAGCCCCGGCGCCTCCCGGTCCAGGACGGCGCGCGTCGCCTCGGGAGTGTGGTCGCGCGGGGTGAAGCCGGTCCCGCCGGTCGTCAGGACCACGTCCACGTGCAGTTCGTCGGCCAGGTAGATCAGCAGCCGCTGAATCTGATCCGGTTCGTCCGGGACAAGGGCATGGGTCACCACCTCGGCACCGGCGGCCCGCAGCAGGTCTACCAGCAGGTCTCCGCTGACGTCTTCCCGCTCTCCGGCGTAGCATTTATCGCTGATCGTCACGGCAGCGGCACGGAACATGAAGCCTCCTTTCTTCCTCACCCCACCCCCGCCGCCTTTGGAGGAGGTGAGGGTGAGGACGTTTGTGAATTCATTATACCCCCGACCTCCAGAGCGTCAAACTGCCGGGCAGGCCGGAGAATTGGCGCGGTCGCCAAAACAAGGTATAATTATCCCAAGCCAACCTGCCCACTCAGGAGGCACCGATGGGAGAACGACTTCGGGTCCTGATCGCCAAACCCGGCCTGGACGGCCACGACCGGGGGGCCAAAGTGGTCGCCCGCGCCCTGCGGGACGCCGGTATGGAGGTCATCTACACCGGCCTGCGGCAGACGCCGGAGATGATTGTGGAGGCCGCCCTGCAGGAGGACGTGGACGCGGTGGGGCTTTCCATCCTCTCCGGCGCCCATATGACGCTGGTCCCGCGCGTCCTCCAGGGACTGCGGGAGGCCGGTCTGGACCATATCAAGGTCTTTGTCGGCGGCATCATCCCCGATGAGGACGTCCCCGCGCTCAAGGAGGCGGGCGTGGAGGCCATCTTCGGCCCCGGCACCTCTACCCAGACCATCGTGGAGGCCGTCCGCCGGGCCTGCAGCGAGGGCTGACCGTGGAACTGGCCCACCGCATTCTGGAAGGCGACCGGCGGGCCCTGGCGCGCCTCATCTCCCTGATTGAGGACGACGGCCCTCCGGCCCGGGCGGCGCTGGCTGCCCTGTACCCGCATACCGGCCGCGCGCACGTCGTCGGCGTCACCGGCGCCCCGGGCACCGGCAAGTCCACCCTGGTCAACGAACTGGCCAAGGGCCTCCGCCGGCGCGGGGCGACGGTGGGCATCGTCGCCGTGGACCCTACCAGTCCCTTCACCGGCGGCGCGCTCCTGGGCGACCGGGTGCGCATGCGGGACCTGGCGGGCGACCCCGGCATCTTCATCCGCAGTATGGCGACCCGAGGGAGTCTGGGGGGACTGGCCCGAGCCACCGGCGACGTGGTCAAGGTCCTGGACGCCGCCGGGTTCGCCGTCGTCCTGGTGGAGACGGTGGGGGTGGGGCAGGCGGAAGTGGACATCGCCCGGACTGCCCACACCACCATCGTGGTGGAGGCCCCGGGCCTGGGCGACGACGTCCAGGCGCTGAAAGCCGGCCTCATGGAGATTGCGGACATTCTGGTAGTGAACAAGGCCGACCGGCCCGGCGCGGCCCAGACCGCCCGCGCGCTGGAGGTGGCGCTGGAACTGGGCCGCAACAGCGCCGGGCCGGGAACGGACGCGGCCTGGCGGCCCCCCGTCCTCAAGACCGTCGCGCTGGACGGGAGCGGCGTGGCGGAGGTGCTGGACGCTATCTCGGCTCACCGGGCCTACCTGGAATCCAGCGGCCTCTGGAGCCGTCGGGAGCGGGAGCGGGCCCGGGCCGACCTGACCGGCGCGCTGGAGCGGGAACTGCTGGCCCGCCTGCTGGCGCGGGTCGGCGAGGCGGCGCTGGAGGAATGGGCCGAACGGGTCGCCCGCCGCGAAGCGGACGTCTACACCGCCGTCCAGGCCCTGCTGGGGTGAATATCACACAGAGACACAAAGGCACAAAGAAGACATCCATCCGTGTCTCTGTGTCTTTGTGTGAGAATACTCTGGGAAGGAGACCGATGACCATTCGCGCGTTTACCGCCATCGTGCACAGAGAGGGGAATCTGTACGTGGCCGAATGCCCGGAAGTCGGGACGGTCAGCCAGGGCTATACCATTGACGAAGCCATCGCCTGAAGAACCAAAGAATCAGAAGAATTGCTAATTCTTCTGATTCTTTGATTCTCCCAATTCCTATGGAACTCGGCACCATCCATCCCATCCCCATAGAAGACGAGATGCGCCGCGCGTACCTGGACTACGCGATGAGCGTCATCGTCGCGCGGGCATTGCCGGATGTGCGCGACGGCCTCAAACCCGTCCAGCGGCGCATCCTCTACGCCATGCACGAACTGGGCCTTCACCCCGGTGCCCCCTACAAGAAGTCCGCCCGCATCGTCGGCGAGGTCCTGGGCAAATACCACCCCCACGGCGACGCCGCCGTCTACGAGGCGATGGCCCGCATGGCCCAGGACTTCTCCCTCCGCTACCCGCTGGTGGACGGGCAGGGGAACTTCGGCTCGGTGGACGGGGATAGCCCCGCCGCAATGCGCTACACCGAGGCCCGTCTGGCCCCCATCGCCGCCGAGATGCTGAACGACCTGGACAAAGAGACGGTGGACTGGGTGGACAACTTTGACGGGACCCTCCAGGAGCCCGCCGTCCTCCCGGCCCGTCTCCCCAACCTGCTGGTCAACGGCTCCTCGGGCATCGCCGTCGGCATGGCCACCTCCATCCCGCCCCACAACCTGGCCGAGGTCTGCGACGCCCTCATCTACCTGGTGGACCGCTGGGAGGAGCGGGACGAGGTCACGGTGGAGGACCTGATGCAGTTTCTCCCCGGCCCGGACTTCCCCACCGGCGGCGTCATCCTGGGCGGCGAGGGGTTGGCCCAGGCCTACGCCACCGGTCGCGGCCTCATCACCGTCCGGGCCCAGGCCCACGTGGAGGAGACCAACGGCGGGCGTTACCGCATTGTCGTCACCGAAATCCCCTACCAGGTCAACAAGAGCGCGCTGCTGGAACGGGTCGCCGAACTGGTTCGGGATGGCCGTCTGGAGGACATCTCCGACCTGCGGGACGAATCGGACCGGCGCGGGATGAGCATCGTCATAGAACTCCGGCGCGGGGCCCAGCCGAAGACCGTCCTCAACCGCCTCTTCAAATACACGGCCCTCCAGTCCACCTTCAGCATCCAGTTGCTGGCGCTGGTGGACGGCGAGCCGCGCCTGCTCACCCTCAAGCGGGCGCTGGAACTCTACGTGGAGCACCGGCAGGAGGTCATCGTCCGCCGCAGCCGCTACGAACTGGCAAAGGCCCAGGCGCGGGCCCACGTCCTGGAAGGGCTGAAGATCGCGCTGGACCACTTGGACGCCGTCATCCAGACCATCCGCCAGTCGCCGGACGTGGAGACGGCGCGGGCCCGGCTCATGGAGCGCTTTCGCCTGACGGAAGTCCAGGCCCAGGCCATTCTGGATATGCCCCTGCGGCGGCTGGCGGCCCTGGAGCGCCAGAAGATAGACGACGAGTACGAAGAACTCATCCGCCGTATCGCCTACCTGGAGGACCTCCTGGCCTCCCCGCGTAAAATCCTGGGTGTGGTCCGCACCGACCTGGAGGAGTTAAAGAAAGCCTACGGCGACCCCCGGCGCACCCACATCGTCCACGGCGTGGAAGCCGAGTTTGAGGAAGAAGAACTGGTTGCGGAGGAGACGGTCCTGGTCCTCATCACCCAGCGCGGCTACATCAAGCGGGTGCCGGAGCGGGTCTTCCGGGCCCAGGCCCGGGGCGGTCGCGGCGTCATCGGCATCCAGACAAAGGAGGAGGACTCCGTCCTCTATCTGCTGACGGCGCACACGCTGGACACCCTCCTCTTCTTCACCAACCGGGGGAAGGTCTACGCGGAGCGGGTCTACCAGATTCCGGCCGCCGACCGGACGGCTCAGGGGGTTCTGCTGGCGGGGATGCTCTCGCTGGACCCGGACGAGCGGGTGACGGCGGCGCTGGCGGTACGGGATTTCTCCGCCGGTTTCCTGACGATGGTCACCCTCGGCGGGCGAGTCAAGCGGACGCCGCTTTCGGAGTTTGCCGGCATCCGGGCTGGCGGACTGGTCGCCATCGTTCTGGAGGACGGCGACGAACTGGGCTGGGTGCGGCTCACCCCGGGGGATGCGGAGTTGATTCTGGTGACGGAGCGCGGGCAGGCGCTGCGCTTCCGGGAAGAGGACGTCCGTCCGATGAAGCGGCAGGCGGCGGGAGTAAGCGGCATCCGCCTGGAGGACGGGGACCGGGTCGCCAGCGCGGACGTCGTCGCTCTGGGGACCGACCTGCTGGTGGTGACGGAGCGCGGCTTCGGGAAGCGGACGCCGCTGGCGGAGTTCCCCATCCAGGGCCGCTACGGCAAGGGCGTGGTGGGCATCGGTGGCCAGCCGCAGGCCCGGGGCGTGGTGGCGGCAGCGCGGGTCGTCGGCCCCCAGGACGAAGTCACCCTGGTCTCCGCGCGGGGAGTCGTCCTGCGGGTCCCGGCGGCGTCGGTGCCGGCGATGGGCCGCGCCGCCCGGGGCGCCCGCATCATAGAGTTGCGGGATGGCGACCGGGTCGCGTCGGTGGCGGTTTTGACGACAGACCACAGACCATAGACGACAGACCGTTGTCCCGCCATCTCACCGCGATGTTCTGAGAGGCGTTGACCCTCGCCCATCGGGGGCAGGGGCAAGCCCTGCCCCCACGGTCGGCGCCGACCGAAGGTCAGCCTCCCTGGGCCTCCGGCCGGAGGACGGCCTGCGCCGTCCTTTCGGAAAGCGTCAACGCAGGTTGACGGCCGGCGCAAAGCGTAGGGGCAACCCTCGCGGTTGCCCCCAGGCGCTGACTGAAAGTCAGCCTCCCTGGGCCTCCGGCCAGAGGACGGCCTGCGCCGTCCTTTTGGAAAGCGTCAACGCAGGTTGACGGCCGGCGCAAAGCGTAGGGGCAACCCTCGCGGTTGCCCCCAGGGGAGGCC